>NZ_JASEWO010000092.1:0-18185 GCF_030024295.1 Pantoea sp. Pa-EAmG | reverse complement strand
CCCGAGATTGCTCAAAAGCTCAGCCGTTTTAGTTTTTGGCAATATGAGGACTATCAGCCTTATTAGAGTGAATCCCGGTCATTGCACCGGGATTTGTACATAGCCTGCCAGCCGGATGATTATCTGCCCCGGTTGTGCGATCACCTGGCTCCGCTTCGTATTCGAAAGCCATCACTTCCGGAAGTTGCCTGATAACTTTTTGTTGCGCCTGTGTCACGTCGCAAATTGCCTAAAACTGCAACCCCGGTTGGCATCCGGGAGCAACTTGATATCAATAAGATCAGTGAGTTATATGGATACCTGAGATCTGCGCATTATACTGGCTTCAGTTAACGCCGCCGCTTTGTCACTCAAAGCACCGTTCCTCACGCTGCGGTTGTCAGTCCACAATCCCTGACGTGCCGATCCATCCCGCAAATTTCCGCTCTCTGCCTGGTAAAGGCGCGCCTGCCTGACTACACCTTAAGCATCCTTGTTATCACTGTCCTTTCCGCTGCTTAAGCGGTTTTCAGCCTGCGCGACGGCATCCTGACGCGCCGGCACCTTTAGCGGCCAGACATGAGCTCTGGCCTGATTCGGAGTGAATGATGAAGAGTCGCAACCTGGCGCGATCGGCGGTCGCGTTTGCCACATTGAGTTGCCTGTATGTGCCGTTTAGCGCCCTGGCGTGGGATAACCTGACGGTTTTCGGCGATAGCCTGAGCGATGGCGGTAATGTCGGGCGCTTTACTTATGATGGCGCGCAACATCCACTGTATGACGAGATCCTCGCCGCACAGCTCGGGCAAACGCTGCAGCCGTCGTCGCGCGGTGGCAGCAACTATGCACAGGGCGGCGGCGTTACCGTGCCGGCGCTGGATGCCAGCCTCAATACGCAAGACCAGCTGGCTGCTTATCTGCAATCCACCGGCGGCCGCGCAGATAGCAACGGACTGTACATTCACTGGGTGGGCGCTAACGATATCGCGGCGGCGGTGACCAATCCGCTTACCGCGCGCGAGACCATCAGCAACAGCGCCAGCGCGGCGGTGTCGCAAATCAAAACCCTGCTGGATGCCGGTGCGGGGGCGGTAATCGTGCCAAACGTGCCGCAGCTTGGCTCCACGCCTTTCATGGTGCAGGCGGTGCTGAGTGTGCTGGGCCCGGCGGCGCAGTCGGCGATGGTCGCGGCGTTTGCCTCGCTGGACAGCCATGCCACGCCCGACGTGGCTGCGCGCCAGCAGGCGGTGCGCGACGCATTCGATCAGGCCGCCGCACAGGTATCGACCATCCCGGCGCTGCGTGCCGCGCTGGCGCAGCAGCTGTTTTCGGCCTGGCAGGTGCTCAGCGAGCAGGTGACGGCCCTCTCCGATGGCTATAACCAGCAGGAAGAGGCCGGGCTGGTGGCGCTGAATGGCAACATTGTGCGTGCCGACATCGCCGGCCTGTTCAACGAGGTAATTGCCAATCCGCAACGCTATGGCCTGAGCAATACGCTGGGGATGGCCTGTCCGGTCGGCACCTCTGCCGCCGAATGCACCTCATCAACGCCCGGTTTCAGCAACGCGCAGGCCTATCTGTTTGCCGACCGGCTGCATCCCAGCCCGGCGGTACATGCCATGATCGCCGACTACATTCAATCGATCCTCGACGCACCTGCGCAGGTGGCGGCACTGGCACGGGCGCCGCTGATGCTGTCGCGGGATATGCAGAACACCCTCGACGGCCATTTACAGCAGCAGCGTCAGCAGCCGGCCAGCGCCGGTCAGGTCAGCGTGTTCGGCGGCTATGCCGGTCAGCATATTGATTATCGCGGCGACAGCCTGCTTAACGGCGACGCTGATACTGGCAGCCTGACGCTGGGATTAGGCTATCAGTTCACGGATAACTGGCAGGCGGGTCTGCTGTTGTCGAGCACCGCGCAGCACCAGCATCCTTCGGCGCACTATGATTACAAGCTGCGCGGCAATTTGCTGGCGCTGTATAGCCAGCTGACGCTGCTGGAGAAGGGCTGGATCAACGCGGATGTGCATTATGCCGATCTCGATTTTGACAGCATCGAACGTCGCATCGATATCGGCCCGGCAACGCGCACCGAACAGGGCAGCAGCAGCGGCAAAATGCTCGGGCTGCGGGTGCAAACCGGCTGGGATCTGCCGATAGGCGAACACCTTTCTACCGGTCCGGTTGCCAGCTACGCACTGGATTATGTGCGGGCAGGGGGCTACAGCGAAAACGGCGACAGCAGCACCGCCATGCGCTTTTCCGATCAAACCCTGCATTCGCAAATCGGCGCGCTTGGCTGGCGTATCGACAGCAAACTGTGGCCGGTGAATCCGTGGGCGCAGCTCAGTTATAACCACCAGTTTGACGATACGCAGAACGCGGTGCGCGCCGGGCTGAAGTCAACGCAGACCGGGTTTGTACGCAGCGTCAGCGCCGGTGATAAAAACTGGCTGGATATGTCGCTGGGGGCCAGCGTGCCGCTGGGTGAAACGGTCAACGCCTTTGCCGGGGTTTCTGCGGTCGGTGGCAACAGCGCCTATCATCAGCTGAGCTGGAATATTGGCCTGAACGCGACATTTTGACGGCAACGCGCCAGTCGAAAATTTTCACTGGCGCGTTATCTCGCGTAAAAAATTAAACTGATGATCGCGGGAAATATTTCGATAATTCAAGCCATTCTTCTTCGTAAGTCAAATTAATCAGAACGTTCGTACCGGCGATTACCACAATTATTCTGCGATAAATCTGTAAAACGTAATTTTGTCGCTTCGCTTTCCTTCCGGAATCATATCGTTATTCTCTCTCGCCACATCACGCCGCTGAAAAGCTCCCGTATAAGCTGGTACAGGTCAATATATTAATTTTCAATCACTTATACTGCTGATGCTCTGTCGTATTACGTTAATAATTTATGGGGAACACCATGGCGAATACATCTGGCACCACCAGCACTACCACACCATCTGCCACCGGGACGGTGATTCAATTACATACCATTGACGATTTACGTAAACAGGAACCTGTTTCGATTGGCGAAATTGCGTCGGTGCTGGAATACAGCCGTGGCAGTCGGATGGGCGGCGGCGTGTTTGTCTACGATGCCACCGACAACAGCACGCCCGATGACGGCGGGCTGAATTTTGTGACGTCCGGTAAAAAGCGCTGGAAAAGAGTAGTCCTCGATTACAGCGCGGTCACGGTGGTGGATTTTGGCGCGATAGCCGATGGCACCACCGATTGTATTGATGCGGTGATCCGCATGTTTAAATGGTCGCAGCGTGTTTTACCCTCCGCGGGCATTCGCTTTACCGCCGGTGAGTTCAGCCTGTCCGGCTTTGATTTAGCGGAAGTGCTGGGCAGCGACAGAGAGATTAACCGCTTTAAAATTTCCGGCGCGCCGGTCAACTTCGGTTATTTCCCCACCACCACGCTGAAATTTAACTGGGGACCGAAACCGCGCAAAACCCATTTCTTCAGCGTGCGCGCACGCTATGTGGAAATTTCCGGTTTTGTGGTGAAAGGCATGAGTTCTGACAGCGGCGAAGACGGCGGCACGGCGTTTAATAATGTCGGCTTCTTTACCAACAGTATTATCGGTGGCCAGTTTCTGCGCGTCAGCAGTATGGAGTTTCGCTACCTCGGCGGGCGGGCGCTGGAACTGATTGATACGCTGGACTGTAAAATCGACCAGTTTTATTCACGTGGCTGTCAGGGCAGTATTGTCTATGCGCGCTGGTCCGATCGGGAAAAAGGCGCCTGGGATCATTCGACCGCGATTGAACTCTCCAACTTTAATTTGCAGCGCAGCACCAGACAGCCGGTATTCGATCTGCCGCGCTGTACGCAATCGTTTATTCGTAATGGCTGGATCGAGCACTCCGAATTCGCCGGCGATCTCACCAATGGTCAGTGGACGATTGAAGGGCTGGTGATTGAATCGACGCAAAATCCCATGAAGATGGGTTATTGCCGCGCGATGATTATCCAGAAAAGCGTGCACCGCGATAGCGCGGGCTTTGACTTCAGCAAAGAGGGTATTGAGCCATGGACGCTGCTGGCGGAAGGCGATCGTGGCGTGATGGAGATTTCCGATCTTGGCGCGATCATTCAGGGATCGCTGAGTTATGACTTCACCACCTCGCAGCATCACATGGATAACCGTGGCAAAGACGCGAAATGGTTTTACGTCGGCGAATTTAATTTTTCCGACGCTACCTCACAAATTCACGTTCGCATTCTCGGTAGCGCGCAGTATGTTTCCCAGTCGGAAACGCAAACCGATTACAGCTACCGGACACCGGAAGGCGTGGCGCATATTTATCTGCAGGCGCGCAATGACGATAACACCATTGGTAGCTGGTACAGCGAAGGTTCCTCACCCGTAATTAAGGTGCATATCGAGGGCAAGGGAGCGCGCACCAAACTGTACGTTAAAATTCCGGCCTATACCGGCTTCTCAATTGCGCTGGTGGAAACCAACGGGCGCGATCGCTATCAGTCCGGTCAGTGTTTTATTTTCCGCAAAAGTTTTACCGCATGCAGTGCGGAAGAAGCCACGGCACTGGACAACCAGCCGGTCGTCACCTTTGAACAGCACTGGGTGGGCAATAAAGATGTCGGCTTTGGCTACAACAATAACAAAGAACTGCTGCTGCGTGGGCCATTTTTTGAACGGCAGGAGCAGGATGCCGCGGGGAAGTGGATCACCCGTCGTTTCCTGAAAGTCCGCGTGAACGGCGTGCCGCGGAGTATTGAATTACTCGATCCGGATAACCCGCGCTAACGCTTCAGGCCAGCAGAGGAAGACTGCTGGCCTGAATCAATCATTTTCCCCAGCGCTGACGTAAATATTCGACCGCCTGCTGCGTCTGCGGCTGATTAAGATAATCTTCGCGAAACAGAATGGTGCCGTCGATGTGCGGCAGCGATTCATTCAGATCGAGCTGTTTTTTCAGTTCGGGAACGCCGCCCTGAACCGTCCAGTCCGGCTCACTTTTTGAAGCTTCACCCACCTTATATAGCGCCACGCCGATGTACAGCCGGGTGTTTGTTGGCTGTACCACATTGGCCCACCAGCGCGCCAGAACGTCATAGCGCGCAGCCTGGCGGGCAAACGGCCAGTAGAGCTGCGGCGCGATGTAATCCAGCAGGCCAAGCTGCACCCAGCGGCGCGTGTCGGCATAGGCTTCATCATAAGCCGCCGCACCGCGCGTATCGGAGCCGGCCGCATCGTGCGACAGATTGCGCCAGACACCCGCCGGGCTGACGCCGAACTCAACGCCAGGCTTGAGCTGTTTAATCGTGCGGGAAACCTGTTCGATCAGTAGCTGGGTATTGTGCCGCCGCCAGTCCGCTTTGCTGGCAAAGCCCGCGCCGTACTGGCGAAAGGTGGCGCTGTCATTGAGCGGCGATGTCGCGGTTTCGGTGTAGAAATAGTCATCGAACTGAACGCCATCAATGGCGTAGTTTGACACCACTTCCGCCACGATGCTGGTGATCCAGTCGCGCGCCGCCGGAATGCCCGGATCGAGCACGAAGCGGTCGCTGGCGGTGCGGATCCAGTCGCGATGCAGCACAAACACGCTGGCCGGCTGCAGCTGGAGCGTGTTGTTTAACGCCGTCACGGTCGCAGGTTTGGTATTGGTCGACACGCGATAAGGATTAAACCACGCATGCACCTTCATACCGCGTTTGTGCGCCTCGTCGAGGATAAATTGCAGCGGATCGTAACCCGGATCCTGCCCGATGTTGCCGGTCAGGGTATCGGACCATGGCAGGATACGCGAACGCCACAGCGCGGTGCCATCGGGCTTCACCTGGAAAAACACCGTGTTGATCCCCAGGCTGTGCAGCTTATCCAGTTTGGCCGTCAGTGCCTGCTGCTGCTGGCGAATGCGCAGCGCCGGGCTGGCTGTAACGGAGGATATTGGCGGCCAGTCGAGGCGCGACACCGTAGTGAGCCAGACGCCGCGCACTGGTTCAGTCTGTTCCGTGGGTTTGGCCGGAACAGGAGGTTTGGTCGGCGACGGAAACGGGGTGACCAGCGATTTAGGCGGCTCCGAGGCGCAGCTGGCCAGCAACAGCACGGCAGACAGCAGACGGGCGACGCGTTTAATGTGGGTAACAGAGAGGTAACGCGCTGAACAGGCTATGATAAACTCCGTTTCTTGTAGTCCGTTATTCGCAGGCGTTCATTCTCTGATCCTCAGACATAATGTCAAGACATTGGCTGAGATGAATGCCGCCGCGGCGCTGTCGCGCGTCCCGCATCTTACAGGAGTTCTCACTATGCAATACGAAGACCTTTATCGCCGCATTGGCCAGATCATTTTTAGCTGTGGCCCCGACGGCGCGCAGGTGCTGGTGGTGCAGGCGGAGCTGTTTGCCGATGAGGAGGGCGGGCAGTTTCAGTTTAACTACCTTGATGAAAACGGCGAACCGGACTGGTTCGAGCCGGACGCGCGCGCGATTGGCGATCTCAGTGCCGCGCTGAAAGACTTTCAGCAATACTTTATCGAACATGAGATGACTGAAGGGCAGCCGGTGTGGACGCACTGCACCGTGACGATTAACGTGGCGGAAGAGTCAATCAGTATTGATGTGCAGTAACGGCGGGCTTCCGTGCCCGTCATGGCGAGCGTTACGAACGCAGCGCTACCATCTCCTCGCTGTTTTTACGCGCCGCGCGCTTGCGGTGCACTATCTGGCTGGCGACCAGCACCAGCAGCGTTAACAGCCCGGTGGCGATAATTTCTGAACGATGCTGCGCATTGAACAGCATTGACGTCAGTACGCCAACGATGAACACCATGGTGGCCCACGTCAGACCCGGGAACAGCCACATGCGATAGCTGAGCTGCTCGCCGCGCGCCTCGCGCTTTTTCCGCAGCACCAGATGCGAAGCGGCAATGACCAGATAAACCAGCAGCGCAATGGCGCCGGAGCTGGCCAGCAGGAACTCAAACACCGCGCTCGGCGCCAGATAGTTGGCGATCACCGCCAGAAATGCTGCGGCGGTAGACATCAGCACTGCGACCCACGGCGTGCCGCTGCGCGTGGTGCGCGAGGCCGCCGCTGGCGCATCCTGACGACGCGACAGGGAATAGAGCATGCGCGACGCGGTATAAAGCGCAGAATTAAGACAGCTGCATACCGCGATCAGCACCACCACATCGACAATCTGCCGGGCATACGGCACGTTCATCATCTCCATCGCCGTCTGGTAAGACCCGGCTTTCATCAGCGACGGCGTATTCCACGGCACCAGCGCCACCACCAGAAAGATCGACAGCAGATAAAACAGCGCGATACGCCAGATCACCGAGTTGGTGGCGTGGGTGATTTGCTTGCGCGGTTCGTTAGATTCGGCGGCGGCAATGGTGACGATTTCCGTGCCCATGAAAGAGAACATGGTGGTAAGAATGGCGGCGAGCACGGCACTGATACCGTTAGGCATGAAGCCGTGAGTGTCGTACAGGTGTGAAATACCCTGCGTGCTGCTGCCGGGCAGCAGGCCAAACAGCGCCAGGCTGCCGGCACAAAGAAAGGCGACGATAGCCACCACTTTCAGCAGCGCGAACCAGAACTCAAACTCACCGTAGTTTTTCACGCTGAACAGGTTGCTGATGGTCAGGAAGCTGGTGATCGCCAGCGTGTATTCCCACACCGCCACCTGCGGGAACCAGCCGTGCAGAATGGTGCCGGCGGCGTTGGCCTCCAGCGGGATCACCAGTACCCAGAACCACCAGTAAAGCCAGCCGATGGTAAAGCCGGCCCAGCGGCCAAGGGATTTGTCGGCGTAGGTGGAGAAGGAACCGGAGTCCGGTGAGGCGACCGCCATCTCCGCCAGCATGCGCATAATCAGCACCACCAGCGCGCCGGCGGCGATATAGGCCAGCAGCACCGCCGGCCCGGCTTCGGCAATCGCATGGCCGGAACCGACGAACAGCCCGGCGCCAATCACACCGGCAATCGACAGCATGCGCACGTGGCGGGGTTTCAGGCTTTGTGCCAGTACATTGGCATTCTGAGCAGTCATCAATATCTCTCCAGATCGTCTCTCAGGCAGGGCAGACCCCGCCTGTTATGCAGGTGAAACTTGCCTGCGCGCGGCAGGCAAGCGATCGGACAATGGGTGGAACGCTAAGGCTGGCTGAGCAGGCTGTCGAGAATATCCAGCGCCTGGCGGAACTGGGTATCCGGAATGGTGAGCGGATAGAGGAAGCGGATCACGTTACCCTGCGGGCCACAGGTCAGCAGCAGCAGACCGCGCGCCATCGCCTGTTGCTGCAGCGCCTGCGCCTGCTGCGCGCTGGCAAACTCCACGGCTACCATTGAGCCCAGCGCACGCACATCGGTAATCGACGCGTTAGCGCGGCGCGCGCGGTGCAGCAGTTCGCTCAGCGTCGCGCCCAGGTCGCTGGCGCGCTGGCACAGCTGTTCTTCGTCGATGACATCCAGCACCGCATGCGCGGCGGCAATCGATAGCGGATTGCCGGCGTAAGTACCGCCCAGCCCGCCCGGACCGGGCGCATCCATGATGTCAGCACGACCGCTCACCGCCGACAGCGGCATACCGCCCGCCAGACTTTTCGCCATGGTGATGAGATCGGGCTGCACGCTGTAGTGCTCCATGGCAAACAGCTTGCCGGTGCGGGCAAATCCGCTCTGAACCTCATCGGCAATCAGCAGAATGCCGTGCTCATCGGCCAGCGCGCGCAGCTGCGTAAGAAACTCTGCCGGCGCGATGTGGAAACCGCCTTCGCCCTGCACCGGTTCCAGTACGATGGCGGCCACATCCTGCGGCGCGATGTCGTGGCTGAACAGATCGTGCAGGCTGGCGATAGCGTCCTCAACGCTGATGCCGGTGACCGCGTTAGGGTAGCGGGCGTGAAACACCGAGGCCGGCATCGGGCCAAAATCGCGCTTATAGGGGGCCACTTTGCCGGTCATCGCCATGGTCATGAAAGTGCGGCCGTGAAAGGCGTTACCGAAGGTGATGATGCCGTGACGACGGGTAGCGGCGCGCGCCACTTTAACCGCATTCTCTACCGCTTCAGCGCCGGTGGTGAAAAAAGCGGTTTTGGCTTTACCGGCAATTGGCACCCGCTGATTGATGCGTTCCGCCAGCGCCACATAGCTCTCATACGGCGTGACCTGGAATGCGGTATGGGTGAATTTTGCTAACTGATCGGCAATGGCCTGCACGATACGCGGATGACGGTGGCCGGTGTTAAGCACCGCGATGCCGCCGGCGAAATCAATCCAGCTATTGCCCTCAACATCACGCAGCGTGGCGTTTTCGGCCTGATCGACATACCACTGACAAAGATTACCGGTGCCGCGCGGCAGCGCGTCATCTTTGCGTTGTTGCAACTGGCTGTTTTTACCTTCCATAACCTTTCCTTAGCGATAAGCGTCTTTACAAATCACGACAAACACGCTTATTTATGCCTGCACTGAGCGCGGTTGCCAGAGCCAATTTCACTGAGAAGGATGGAGCCAATTGCGGAGTTTGTACGCCGATCATGTATTGGAACGACTACAGTTTGTCGCGGAAGGCACGCTGCAGCAGCGCCTGCTGCACTGCATGCAGGCGGCGATTGTAGAGGGCATTTTCCCGCGCGGCTCACGCCTGCCGGCGACGCGTGATTTAGCGCGCGAGCTGGCGGTGTCGCGTAATACGGTGCTAAACGTTTATGAAAATCTGGTCGCGCAGGGATATGTCAGCGCGCGCACCGGCAGCGGCACCTGGATTGCAGAAAACCTGCCGGAAGGGTGCCTCAACAGCGCGCCAGCGCTGCCGCTCAGTGAACCCCTGATGAGTAAACCGGCGGCGATTTCAAAACGCGGCGCCACGCTGCTCGGTCACGCCAATGCCTCGCCTTATCAGTGGGGTGCGTTTGTGCCCGGCGCGCCGGATGTGCGTGAGTTTCCGCATAAGTTGTTTAGCCAGATTCAGTCGCGCCTGAATCGCGAACCCGACATCGAGCGGCTGATTTACAGCAGCAACGGCGGCTGCCCGCAGCTGCGCCAGGCGCTGGCTGAGTATCTCAGCGTAGCGCGCTCGGTGCGTGCCGACGCCGATCAAATCATCATTACCGAAGGCATTCATCAGGCGGTGGATCTGGTGACGCGCGTGCTGTGCGACGCGGGCGATCCGGTGTGGATCGAGGAGCCAGGCTACTGGGGCACGCGCAACCTGTTACGCATTAACGGGCTAAAAATTCAGGCCAAAGCGGTGGATGAACAGGGCATTATCCCGGAGCTGGCACCGCGCAGCAAAGCGCCGAAGATGATTTTTGTGACACCGTCACACCAGTATCCGCTGGGTGTGCATCTCAGTCTGGAGCGGCGCAGACAGCTGCTCGACCTGGCGCGCAAACATAAAAGCTGGCTGGTGGAAGATGACTATGACAGCGAATTTCGCTTCGCCGGCCAGCCATTTCCCTCACTGCAGGGCTTTGAACCGGATGCGCCGGTGATCTATATGGGCACCTTCAGTAAAACGCTCTATCCCGCGCTGCGTCTAGGCTATCTGGTGGTGCCAAAAGCGCTGGCGCAGCCGCTGCGCGTGGCGGCGGCCGAACTCTACCGCGGCGGCCATTTGCTGGTACAGCGCGCGCTGGCGGAGTTTATTCTGAAAGGCCACTACATGACGCACATCCGGCGCATGCGCAAACTCTACAGTCAGCGCCGGCGCTTTATGATGACGCTGATTGAGCGCTACCTGGGCGCGGCCTTTATGCCGGTGGTCAATCATGAAGCCGGGCTGCATCTGGTGCTGAATCTGCCCGCGGGCTGTGATGATGTGGCGATTGCCGCGCTGGCGCTACGACGCGGCGTGAAGGTGCGGCCGCTGTCGCAATACTATATGCATCCGCAGGAGCGACGCGGTCTGCTGCTCGGTTACGCCTGCGTGGATGAGCGCCAGTGCCAGGATGCGTTCGGTGTGCTCAAAGCCTGCCTGGTGGAAGCGGGCATCGCCGGGCGGGGATAGCCCCGGCGTGTGCCTTACGCCCGGCCAATGCTGTCCAGTTGCGCAACCACCTCCGGGCTCAGCGTCAGCGCCGCGCTGGCCAGATTTTGCTGCAGATGCTGCGGCGAGGAGGTGCCGGGAATCAGCAGAATGTTGTCTGAGCGCTGCAACAGCCAGGCGAGCGCCACCTGCAGCGTACTGGCGTTGAGCGTGCTGGCCACCGCGCTAAGCTGTTCCGACTGCAGCGGCGAAAAACCGCCGAGCGGAAAGAACGGCACGTAGGGAATGCCCTGCGCCGCCAGCTGGTCGATCAGCGCATCATCCTGACGATTGGCGAGATTATACAGATTCTGTACGCAGGCAATCGGCGTCATCTGCTGTGCCTGCGCCACCTGACCGGCGGTCACGTTGCTCAGGCCAATGTGCCGAATCAGGCCACGCTGCTGCAACTTAATCATCGCCTCAATTTGCGGCTCCAGCGATCCTTCTGCTGGCCCATGAACGCTCAGCATCGAGCGTAAATTGACTACCTCCAGCACGTCGAGCCCCAGATTACGCAGGTTATCTTCAACAGCCTGCGTCAGCTCCTCCGGCGTGCTGGCGGGCAGCCAGCCGCCTTTGGCATCACGTCGGGCACCCACTTTGGTCACCAGCACCAGATCGTCGGGGTAAGGATAGAGCGCTTTTTTTATCAGCTGATTGGTGATGTGCGGGCCGTAAAAATCACTGGTGTCAATGTGATTGACACCGGCAGCCACGGCATCGCGCAGCACCTGTAGCGCGCGGGCCTCATCTTTTGGCGGGCCAAATACGCCGGGACCGGCCAGCTGCATGGCACCGTAGCCGAGACGGGTAACCTGACGGTCGCCCAGCGTATAAGTAGTTGTAGCCTGTGACATGTAAACCTCCTTCATCGGTAAGTGTTTAAATTGTAATCACAACGGTGCTGTGCGACTATCCGTGTAAATCAGGACAGACTGTACGGAGTGACGCACAATGGCGCTGGATATGGCATTGCTGCATGCGGTAGTGGCGGTGGCAAAAGCCGGTGGATTTCGCGAGGCGGCGCGCATGAGCGGCAGCAATCCGTCGCGTTTGAGTGATGCGGTGCGGCGTGCCGAACAGCAACTGGGCGTTCGGCTGTTCAATCGCACCACGCGAACGGTGGTGCTGACCGAAGCGGGCCGGGCGCTGATGTCACGGCTGCTGCCCGCCATGAACGAAGTGGATGCGGCGCTGGATGCCCTGAACACGTTCCGTGACACGCCGGGCGGCACGCTGCGGCTCAACGTGCCGGTCAGTGCGGCGCGGCTGGTATTACCGGCGATTGTGCCGGGATTTTTGCAGCGCTATCCCGACATCCGGCTGGAGATTGTGGCGGAGAGTAATGTGCAGGACATTTTTCGCGACAGCTGCGATGCCGGTATCCGTTATGACGATCATCTGGAGCAGGATATGGTGGCGCTGCCGATTGGTCCGCGCGTGCAGCGCTTTGCCGCGGCCGCGGCGCCAGCCTATCTGGCGGCTTACGGTACGCCGCAGCATCCGCGCGACCTGATGCAGCATCGCTGTCTGTATGGTCGTTATGCCACCGGGGTGACGGCCGAATGGGAGTTTAGCCGCGGCGCGGAACGCATCACGTTACAGCCGCAGGGGCCGCTGATTTGCAGCATCGGTGCGGCGATGGAGCTGACGGTGTCAACGGCCATCGCCGGTGCCGGCGTGGTCTATCTGTTTGAGGACTGGCTGAAGCCGGCGCTGGCCAACGGCAGTCTGCAACCGATCCTTGCCGACTGGTGGCTCAGCTTTCCCGGCCTGTGGCTGTATTACAACGATCGTCGGCTGATCCCGGCACCGCTGCAGGCGTTTCTCAGCTGGATACGCGAACTCAATGCGACGCCGGGTTGACCAGCAGTCCGGAAACCAGCAGCCGGAAGGCCTGCACCGCACGCGGCAGCGCCGCGACCGGCTCATCGGCAGCGGCAATCCACAGCGCGGCATTGAGCGCGGCGCCGTTGACCAGTTGCGCCGCCGCTTCGGTATCGACCGGTTTCACTGTACCTTCCTCAATCAGCTCCGCCAGCATGGCGGCGGTGGTGCGCAGACAGGCGGTCTGATTAGGCCAGCGCGACGGATCGCCCAGCACCGCCGGGCCATCCAGCAGCATGATGCGCTGGACTTCTGGCTCCAGCGACATCTCGATATAGGTAATGGCTTCCGCCAGAAACGCGTGCCAGCGAGTGTGATACTGCTGTCCGGCTGCGCGCATCTGCTCAAGAATCTCACCATCGATCTGGTCAATAACCGCCTGCAATAACCCTTTCTTGTCGCCAAAATTATGGTACAGCGCACCGCGCGTCAGCCCGGCGGCTGCCGTGAGGTCATCCATTGACGCTTCGCTGTAACCCTTCTGCGCGAACGCGCGTCGTGCAGCGGCAATCAGTTTGCCGCGTGTCTCTTCTACCTGGTCTGCCCGTCGTCTGGCTGCCATCGCTGTTCCTTAAATTTTGCATTGACATACGCCGCGTATGTAAAACATAGTAATACATACGCGGCGTATGTTAAAGCGAAAGCGGGCATAGCTAACCCGCTTTCTTCTCTCATCTTCAGGAGTACGATTATGAACAAACGCGATGCTGTTTTTCCAGCGGGCCGTCAGGCGTTGTACAACATCAATAAATACTCTGCGGCGATTCGCTCCGGCGATCTGCTGTTTGTTTCCGGCCAGGTAGGCAGCCGGGATGATGGCACCGCCGAGCCGGATTTCACGCGTCAGGTTAATCAGGCATTTACCAATCTCGCGGCGGTGCTGAAGGCCGCCGGTTGCAGTTTCGATGACGTGGTTGATGTCACTACGTTTCATACCGATCCGGAAGCGCAGTTCGCCACGGTGAACGAAGTACGGCTGCGCTTCTTCGGCGATGAGCCTTATCCCAACTGGACGGCGGTGGGCGTCAACTGGCTTGCGGGCTATGATTTCGAAATCAAGGTAATTGCGCGCATTCCGCAGTGAGCCAGCGTGCGGCGATCTGTTTTTAAGCTATAAAAAAAGCCGCTAACCGTTGCCGGTTAGCGGCTTATTTACTTCACACCTAATCAGGCACTCAGCAGTTGATCAGCAGTTTTTTCTACCAGCGCCAGCAGCAGCTTGATGTCTTCCAGCGTGACGGTCGGGTTCAGCAGCGTCAGCTTCAGGCAGGTCATGCCTGCATGCTCGGTCACACCGACATTAGCGCGGCCTGATTCCAGCAGCGCATCGCCGATACGCTGGTTGAACAGGGCGATCTGCGCGCTGTCGCTCAGCCGGGCTGGACGATAGCGGAACAGCACGCTGGCCAGCTGTGGCTGCATTACCAGTTCCAGACGCGGCTCAGATTCAACGAACTGCGCGACGTCCTGTGCCAGACTCACGCCGTGGTCGATAATCGCGGCGTACTGTTTCTGACCCAGCGCTTCCAGACCCATCCACAGTTTCAGCGCATCGAAACGACGCGTGGTCTGCAGTGATTTGGACACCAGGTTCGGCACGCCGGCTTCTTCATCGAACTCGGAGTTCAGGTAAGCCGCCTGATAACGCATCAGCTCATAGTGACGCGCGTCTTTTAGCAGGAACGCGCCGCAGCTGATGGTCTGGAAGTATTGTTTGTGGAAGTCGAGGGTGACGGAATCCACCAGCTCCAGACCATCCAGGTAATGACGATACTTTTCAGACAGCAGCAGCGCACCGCCCCAGGCCGCATCCACGTGCACCCAGATGTTGTGCTCAGCGGCGATGGCTGCGATCTCACGCAGCGGATCGATGGCGCCGGCATCGGTGGTGCCTGCCGTCGCGACGATCGCCAGGATCTGTTCGCCGTTGGCTTCAGCCTGCGCCAGTTTGGCTTTCAGGTCATTCACGTCCATACGGGCGAACTGATCCGATTTCACCTGCACCACAGATTGATAGCCGTGGCCCAGCAGCGCCATGTTCTTCTGCACGGAGAAGTGGGCGTTTTCTGAGCACAGCACTTTAATCTTGCGCAGATCGCCAGTGATGCCGTGCTGCTGCACGGAATGGCCCTGACGCGCATAGAAAGCGTCACGTGCCAGCATCAGGCCCATCAGGTTGCTCTGCGTACCGCCGCTGGTGAACACGCCCGCATCACCGGCCGGATAGCCAACCTGCGCACGCAGCCACTCAATCAGTTTGATTTCAATAATGGTGGCAGAAGGGCTCTGATCCCACGAATCCATGCTCTGGTTAGTGGCGTTGATCAGCACTTCAGCCGCCTGGCTTACCACCAGGCTCGGACAGTGCAGGTGCGCAACGCACTGCGGATGATGCACCGCCAGACTGTCTTTGAGGAAATATTCAATCGCACGTTCAATCGCGGCCTGGTTGCCCAGGCCGTTTGGATTGAAGTCGAGCGTGATACGCTCGCGCAGTTCGGCAACCGTTTTGCCCTGGTACATCTCAGGCTGTTGCAGCCACTGCACAACCGCGGCGCTGCTCTGGGCAATCGCCTGCTGGTACGCCTCAATGCTCGGGGCCGAGGCGGCCAGAATCGGGTTTACTTCAGACATTTACTCTTCCAGTCAAACAGGTTTGACGCCAGCGCCCAGCAGCGCCTGCTCAAATTTATCCAGGAACACGGCCAGCTCTTCGTTGCTGATCAGCAGTGATGGCAGCAGGCGCAGTACCGCACCGTGACGACCGCCACGCTCCAGAATCAGACCGGCTTCGAAGCATTTTTTCTGCAGCAGTGCAGAGAGTTCGCCGTCGGCCGGGAAGCTGCCCATGTGGTCAGCTGGCTCGTGTGGCTTAACGATTTCGATACCGATCATCATCCCGAGGCCGCGTACGTGACCAATAACCGGGAAGCGTTTCGCCATCGCGTTCAGCTGGGCTTTCAGCCATTCACCCTGTTCTGCCACTTTGCCGGCGATGTTCTGCTCGGTCAGGATCTTCAGCGTCGCCAGACCGGTTGCCATCGCCAGCTGGTTGCCGCGGAAGGTACCGGTGTGGTGGCCTGGTGCCCACGCATCGAACTGTTTTTTGATACCTAGCACGGCCAGCGGCAGACCGCCACCGACAGCTTTAGACATCACGATGATGTCTGGCTCAATGCCCGCGTGTTCGAAGGCGAAGAATTTACCGGTACGGGCAAAGCCAGCCTGAACTTCGTCCAGGATCAGCAGAATGCCATGTTCCTGAGTCACTTTACGGATGCGCTGCAGCCACTCGACCGGAGCCGGGTTCACGCCGCCTTCACCCTGAACCGCTTCCAGGATAACAGCAGCAGGCTTGCGTACGCCGCTTTCAACGTCGTTGATCAGGTTTTCGAAGTAGTAGGTCAGCGCTTTAACGCCAGCTTCACCACCAAGACCCAGCGGGCAACGATACAGATGCGGGTAAGGCATGAATTGCACTTCTGGCATCATGCCGTTAACTGCTTCTTTCGGCGAGAGGTTGCCGGTGACAGCCAATGCACCATGAGTCATACCATGGTAACCGCCAGAGAAGCTGATCACGCCGCTACGGCCGGTGACTTTTTTCGCCAGCTTCAGCGCGGCTTCAACCGCATCCGCACCGGAAGGGCCGGTGAACTGCAGGCAATACTCTTTACCCTGACCAGGCAGCAGCGAGAGCAGTGACTCAGAGAATTGATCTTTCAGAGGTGTCGTCAGATCAAGAGTATGTAACGGCAAGCCGCTGGTAATGACATTTTGGATGCTCTGCAGAACATCAGGATGGTTATGACCAAGTGCCAGCGTCCCTGCGCCAGCCAGACAGTCAAGATATTGTTTGTTTTCAACATCCGTAATCCACACGCCATTGGCTTTGGCAATCGCTAAAGGCAACTTGCGCGGGTAACTCCTGACGTTTGATTCAAACTCAGCCTGACGGGCTAAGAATGCGTCGTTGTTTCCGTTGAATGAGTTGGCACCAAAAGTATCAATACGGACTTTATCCGTCATCATATCTCTCCTTCAACCGGGGCTCGAACAGGCTGGCCGATTGACTAGTTGAACAAAAAAGTATCAGTGGTTTAAAAAACGCGGCCAATATAGAGCCTTTTGACGTACATCACAATGATTAATTTTGTTTAGAATTGTTTATTCTTTTCATATAGGAATCAGGACGTTGGACAGAAACTGGCCACTTATTTTAGCGCCGCGATATGAACAGGCGATTAAATAATCGTGTGAATAAAAAGACTTATGCCCGCCAGTGCCAGCCACGGACCAAAGGGCAGCACGTGATACAGCTCGCGTTGCCAGCCTAATCGGGCCAGCAGAACAAACAAAATTGCGCCTGTGCAAGCCAGTAACAGCACAAAGGGTAAAAGCACCCAGCCGAGCCAGGCACCCAGCGCAGCCAGCAGTTTGGCGTCTCCGCCACCGAGGCCGGGGCGCTTTTTTATCAGCTGATAGAGTCCACCCACTAGCCACAGCGCGCTGTATCCCGCAACTGCGCCGAACACCGCGTCATGCAGCGTTCCGGGTAGCCAGTGCAGCGCTTTGAACAGCAGGCCAAGCCACAGCAGTGAAAGGGTGAGAGCGTCCGGCAACAGCAGATGCTCAATGTCGATGAGGGTTAGCGCCAGCAGAATCCAGGCGAGCAACAGGGCGGCAGGCAGGCGGCTATCGGGCGGCAGCAACAAGGCCAGCGCCAGGCTGATCGCGGCGGTGAGCAGCTCCGTCAGCGGGTAGCGCAGGCTCACCGGGTGGTGGCAGTAGCGACAGCGTCCGCGTAACAACAGCCAGCTGAGCAGCGGCAGCATATCGATCGCGCGCAGCGTGGTCTGGCAGTGTGGACAGTGCGAGCGCGGCAGCAGCAGGGTAAGGCCGGGTTGCGGGTTCATTACCTGCTGCGGCAGGCGATAAATGACTACGTTGAGAAAGCTGCCGACACAGAGCGCCAGCAGTGTACCGATCAGCCAGTAGGCGATTTCCATGAGGTTTTCTCCTGCTGTCCATGCAGCGTTGGGTTTCTCGGTTGCCATCAATGGCGACCGTGCAGATCATGGCGCGGTTACCGTGGGGGCGATTTTTTGCCCGGTTGCACGGCAGGTTGCCATAAAGGTGCCGCGTAACCTGTTTGCGCGATAAATCGCGCCGCTACCAGTTCTGTGCGGTTTGACGACAGGTCACCATAAATGGCGACCCTACAGGTTTCACAGGGTGCGCATTTATGCGCACCGCGAAATCGCGCCGCTACCAGTTCTGTGCGGTTTGGCGA
>NZ_JASEWO010000091.1:0-18203 GCF_030024295.1 Pantoea sp. Pa-EAmG | reverse complement strand
GAGCCGAAATGGTCGTCCGTTCGTTAATCGATCAGGGCGTTAAGCAGGTATTCGGTTATCCGGGCGGTGCGGTGCTCGATATTTATGATGCGCTGCAAACGGTCGGTGGTATTGACCACGTGCTGGTGCGCCACGAGCAGGGCGCCGTACATATGGCGGATGGCCTGGCGCGCGCGACCGGCGAAGTCGGCGTGGTGCTGGTCACCTCAGGTCCTGGCGCCACCAACGCTATCACCGGTATTGCGACCGCCTATATGGATTCCATTCCGCTGGTGATCCTCTCCGGTCAGGTGCCGTCCTCGCTGATTGGCTATGACGCCTTCCAGGAGTGCGACATGGTGGGGATTTCGCGTCCGGTGGTGAAGCACAGCTTCCTGGTGAAAAGCACCGAAGAGATTCCGACAGTGCTGAAAAAAGCCTTCTGGCTGGCGGCCAGCGGTCGTCCGGGGCCGGTGGTGATCGATCTGCCAAAAGATATTCTGAATCCGGCTAACAAGCTGCCATACGTGTGGCCGGAAACCGTCAGCATGCGCTCTTACAATCCGACGCTGCAGGGCCACAAAGGCCAGATTAAGCGCGCGCTGCAGACGCTGCTGGCGGCGCACAAGCCGGTAATTTACGTCGGCGGCGGGGCCATTACTTCTGGCTGCGAGGCGGAACTGCTGCAGCTGGCAGAGCAGCTGAATATTCCGGTCACCACTTCGCTGATGGGGCTGGGCGCGTTCCCGGGCTCGCATCGCCAGTGTGTGGGCATGCTCGGTATGCACGGCACCTATGAAGCCAACATGACCATGCACAACGCCGATCTGATCTTTGGTATCGGCGTACGCTTTGACGACCGCACCACCAACAATCTGGCGAAGTATTGCCCGAATGCCACCGTGATGCACATTGACGTCGATCCAACCTCGATCTCTAAAACCGTCAGCGCCGATATTCCGATTGTCGGCGATGCCAGACAGACGCTGACGCAGATGCTGGAGCTGCTGGCGCAGAGCGAGGCGAAGCAGGAGCTCGATAGCCTGCGTGACTGGTGGCAGAGCATTGAAGGCTGGCGCAGCCGCAAATGCCTGGAATTTGACCGCAGCAGCGACAAAATCAAACCGCAGGCGGTGATCGAAACCATTTGTCGTCTGACACACGGTGAGGCGTATGTGACCTCGGACGTCGGCCAGCACCAGATGTTCGCTGCGCTTTACTACCAGTTCGATAAACCGCGCCGCTGGATCAATTCCGGCGGCCTCGGCACTATGGGCTTTGGCCTGCCGGCGGCACTCGGCGTGAAGATGGCGCTGCCGCAGGAGACCGTAATTTGCGTGACCGGCGACGGCAGTATCCAGATGAACATTCAGGAGCTGTCGACCGCGCTGCAGTACGACCTGCCGGTGCTGGTGCTGAACCTGAACAACCGCTTCCTCGGCATGGTGAAACAGTGGCAGGACATGATTTACTCCGGCCGCCATTCACAATCTTATATGGAGTCGCTGCCGGACTTCGTGCGCCTGGCGGAAGCCTATGGCCACGTGGGCATCGCGATTCAGCATCCGGCTGAGCTGGAAGAGAAGCTGCAGCTGGCGCTCGATACGCTGGCGAAAGGGCGTCTGGTGTTTGTGGATGTCACGGTGGACGGCAGCGAGCACGTCTACCCGATGCAGATTCGCGGTGGCGCGATGGATGAGATGTGGTTGAGCAAAACGGAGAGGACTTAATTATGCGTCGTATTTTATCAGTTCTGCTGGAGAACGAATCCGGCGCATTGTCGCGCGTGGTGGGGCTGTTTTCCCAGCGCGGCTATAACATTGAGAGCCTGACCGTCGCGCCGACCGATGATCCTACCCTGTCGCGTATGACCATTCAGACCGTGGGCGACCAGAAAGTGCTGGAGCAGATCGAAAAGCAGCTGCATAAGCTGGTGGACGTGTTGCGCGTCAGCGAACTGGGGCAGGGCGCTTACGTCGAGCGTGAAATCATGCTGGTGAAGATTCAGGCCAGCGGGTACGGTCGCGAAGAGGTAAAACGCAGTGCGGAAATTTTCCGTGGGCAGATCATCGATGTGACGCCGACGCTGTACACGGTTCAGCTGGCCGGCACCAGCGATAAACTCGACGCGTTCCTCAACACCGTGCGCGAAGTGGCGGAAATCGTTGAAGTGGCGCGTTCCGGCATCGTCGGGGTATCACGCGGCGATCGCGTAATGCGTTAATACCGCAAAGTTATCATCGGTTTTCAAGCTAACCCGGCGGAATGCCGGGTTTTTTTATTTTATGCGCTTCGGCCGCTTGTGCATGAAAAGCGGTTGCTCAGCGTACTGTTCTGCGGTTAGATGTTACAAATGTTTTACCCTTAGCTACTCTGCGGACATTTTCGCCAGCCCTGGCTTATCAGAATTAAGGTGTCATCGTGAAACTGGATGAAATTGCGCGCCTGGCGGGCGTGTCGCGCACCACGGCGAGCTATGTCATCAATGGCAAAGCGCGGCAGTATCGTGTCAGCGACAAAACCGTTGAGAAAGTCATGGCGGTGGTGCGTGAGTACAACTATCACCCCAACGCGGTGGCTGCGGGCCTGCGCGCCGGAAGCACCCGTTCGATTGGTCTGGTGATTCCCGATCTGGAAAACACCAGTTATACCCGCATCGCCAACTATCTCGAACGCCAGGCGCGTCAGCGCGGCTATCAGCTGCTGATTGCCTGTTCCGAAGATCAGCCGGATAACGAAATGCGCTGCATTGAGCACCTGCTGCAGCGTCAGGTGGATGCGATCATCGTCTCCACGTCGCTGCCGCCGGAACATCCGTTCTATCAGCGCTGGGTCAACGACCCGCTGCCGATTATCGCGCTGGACCGCGCGCTGGATCGTGAACACTTCACCAGCGTGGTTGGTGCCGATCAGGATGACGCGCAGGCGCTGGCGGCTGAATTGCGTCAGCTGCCGGTGAAAAACGTGCTGTTTCTCGGCGCGCTGCCGGAGCTGTCGGTCAGCTTCCTGCGTGAAATGGGGTTCCGCGAGGCGTGGCAGGGCGATGAGCGCCCGATCGATTTCATCTATTGCAACAGCTTTGACCGCGCCGCTGCGGCGACGCTGTTTGAAAAATACCTTGAAGACCACGCGATGCCCGAAGCGCTGTTTACCACCTCGTTTGGCCTGCTGCAGGGGGTGATGGACGTAACGCTGAAGCGTGACGGCCGCTTGCCGACAGACCTGGCTATTGCAACTTTCGGCGACCACGAATTATTAGACTTTCTGGAGTGCCCGGTGCTGGCGGTAGGGCAGCGCCATCGCGATGTTGCTGAGCGTGTGCTCGAGCTGGTGCTGGCTTCGCTGGATGAGCCACGCAAACCGAAGCCGGGTTTAACCCGTATCCGCCGTAATTTATTCCGCCGCGGACAATTAAGTCGTCGCGCTAAATGAAGCGTCGGGCGAGATGTCGCCCGCGCTAATTTCTCTCATCCATATTTAACCAGACGCACACGGGCGTAAAAAAGCGTAAATTATCATCGCCCCGGCTAACGAATTATCGGCGCTGGATTTTCTTATTTGTTTACATCTTCAGCAATCGCGCATAGCAGAGCTGACGCGATGGTGCTGGGCTTCCTTTCAGAAATCCCCTAAAATGCCGCCGCCGTCGCAGATTGGGGCAGAATAATCGCAGCGGTAAAATTGCGCTAATTTTCACCGATAAATCTGACGCAAATTTTTTTTATACTGTTATTCATCAGGTTAATTTTAAATTGACCATTCATTCTCCTCTTATTCTTCTCTCCGGTTAATTTCATTCGGTGTAAAGAGTGATATTCACTTGCCGTTGCGGCTTGACAAGGATTTCATCGGCTCCGTAAACTCGTTTCGTGGTAAAAAGTGGGATAAAGTGGTGAAAACGGGTAACTGAGGGGTAGGGCTGGCATGTTCCGTGGAGCAACGTTAGTCAATCTCGACAGCAAAGGGCGCCTGGCGGTGCCGACGCGTTATCGCGAATTGCTGCTCGCAGAGTCTCAGGGTCAAATGGTTTGCACCATTGACCTCCATCAGCCCTGCCTGCTGCTTTATACCCTGCCCGAATGGGAAATTATTGAAAAAAAACTGGCCCGGTTATCCAGTATGAATCCGAACGAGCGTCGCGTGCAGCGTCTGCTGTTAGGACATGCCAGCGAGTGCCAGATGGATAACGCAGGCCGTTTACTGCTGGC
The DNA here is from genome assembly GCF_030024295.1 of Pantoea sp. Pa-EAmG. Lineage (NCBI taxonomy): Bacteria > Pseudomonadati > Pseudomonadota > Gammaproteobacteria > Enterobacterales > Erwiniaceae > Pantoea > Pantoea sp. Pa-EAmG. The sequence goes on along the minus strand of NZ_JASEWO010000091.1, from coordinate 14,016 downwards.
GAATACGTTGCGCCAGCATGCGAGCCTGACCAAAGAAGTGATGCTGGTTGGACAGTTCAACAAGTTTGAGCTGTGGGATGAACAGACCTGGTATCAACAAGTTAAGGACGATATTGACGCAGAACAGTCAGCTCAGGAGCCTTTATCTGAGCGGTTGCAGGACTTGTCGCTATAGCTATGCAGGAAAATTTTAAACACACCACGGTGCTGCTGGATGAGGCGGTTAACGGCCTTAATATCAGGGAAGACGGCATTTATATTGACGGCACCTTTGGTCGCGGCGGTCACTCACGCCTGATCCTGTCGCAGCTTGGCGCGCACGGACAGTTACTGGCGATCGACCGCGATCCGCAAGCCATAGCCGCAGCCGCTGAGATAAAAGATCCACGTTTCTCGATTGTGCACGGGCCGTTTTCAGCGCTGGCTGAGTATGTCGAAGAGCGCGGGCTGACCGGAAAAATCGACGGCGTACTGCTGGATTTGGGCGTCTCTTCGCCTCAGCTGGATGACGCCGAGCGCGGTTTCTCCTTTATGCGCGACGGGCCGCTGGATATGCGTATGGATCCGACGCGCGGTCAGTCGGCAGCCGAGTGGTTGCAGAGCGCGGAAGAGGCAGACATTGCGTTTGTGCTGAAAACCTACGGCGAAGAGCGCTTCGCAAAACGCATCGCCCGCGCCATTGTCGAGCGCAACCGGGAACAGCCGATGACGCGCACCAAAGAGCTGGCCGATCTGATTGCGGCGGCAACGCCGGTAAAAGATAAGTTTAAGCATCCGGCGACGCGCAGCTTCCAGGCGATACGCATCTGGATCAACAGTGAGCTGGAAGAGATCGATATCGCGCTGAAAGGGGCATTAACGGTGCTGGCACCGGGCGGGCGTTTATCCATCATCAGCTTCCACTCGCTGGAGGATCGGCTGGTGAAGCGCTTCATGCGTGACCAGAGCCGCGGACCGCAGGTGCCGGCCGGGATTCCGATGACCGAGAGCCAGCTGAAAGCGCTGGGCGGACGTGAACTAAAAACCCTCGGCAAGCTGATTCCTGGCGAAGCCGAAGTCAAAGACAACCCGCGCGCGCGCAGTTCGGTCCTGCGTATCGCTGAGAGAACCGCATCGTGATTGGCAATGAGCGTCACAGCCTGCCCGGCGTCATTGGTGGCGATCTGCTGCGTTTTGGCAAGATCCCGCTGCTGCTGCTGATCGCCGTGCTGGTTTCTTCGGTGCTGGTGGTGACCACCACGCATAAGACCCGTCTGCTGACGGCGCAGCGTGAGCAGCTGGTACTGGAGCGTGATGCGCTGGATATCGAATGGCGCAACCTGATCCTCGAAGAGAATGCGCTGGGCGATCACAGCCGGGTAGAACGGATAGCAACCGATAAGCTGCAGTTGCAGCATGTTGATCCTTCACAGGAAAATATTGTGGTGCAGAAATAAGGAATCGCAGACCTCAATGAGCGGCGCAGGCAAAACGCTGAAGTTAAGAAAACAGGAAGATAAGGCCAGCTTTGTAAGCTGGCGTTTTGCGTTGCTGTGCGGCTGTATTCTTCTGGCGCTGGGCGGATTGCTGTCGCGCGTGGCGTGGCTGCAGGTGATCAGCCCGGATAAGCTGGTGAAGGAAGGCGATTTACGTTCGCTGCGCGTGCAGGAAGTGCCTACCGCGCGCGGCATGATCAGCGATCGCGCCGGACGCCCGCTGGCGGTAAGCGTGCCGGTTAACGCCATCTGGGCCGATCCCAAAGAGCTGACTGAGCACGGCGGCGTCACCGTTGATAGCCGCTGGAAAGCGCTGTCGGATGCGCTGTCGATCCCGCTTGATCAGCTGGCGGCGCGCGTCAACGCCAATCCAAAAGGGCGCTTTATTTACCTCGCCCGTCAGGTTAACCCGGCGATTGGCGAATACGTGAAAAAGCTCAAGCTGCCCGGTATTTACCTGCGTCAGGAGTCGCGCCGCTACTATCCGGCCGGTCAGGTCACTGCCCACCTGATTGGCTTCACCAACATTGACGGCCAGGGCATTGAAGGCATCGAGAAAAGCTTTGATAAATGGCTGACCGGCGAGCCGGGCGAACGTACCGTGCGCAAAGACCGCTACGGGCGGGTGATTGAGGATATCTCCTCTGTCGATAGCCGCGCCGCGCACAACCTGACGCTGAGCATCGACGAGCGCCTGCAGGCGCTGGTGTACCGCGAACTGAACAATGCCGTTGCCTTCAACAAAGCCGAATCGGGTACTGCGGTGCTGGTGGACGTGAACACCGGCGAAGTGCTGGCGATGGCCAACAGCCCGGCTTACAACCCCAATAATCTCAGCAACACGCCGAAAGACGTCATGCGTAACCGCGCTATTACCGACATCTTCGAGCCGGGTTCCACCGTGAAGCCAATGGTGGTGATGACCGCACTACAGCGCGGCGTGGTGAAAGAGAACAGCGTTCTGAACACCGTGCCGTATCGCGTCAATGGTCATGAGATCAAAGACGTGGCGCGCTACAACGAATTGACCCTTACCGGGGTTTTACAGAAGTCGAGTAACGTCGGGGTTTCACGTTTGGCGTTAGCGATGCCCTCCTCAGCACTCGTAGAAACTTACGCGCGCTTTGGACTGGGTAAACCGACCAATTTGGGGCTGGTCGGGGAAAGTAGTGGCTTATACCCTCAAAAACAACGGTGGTCTGACATAGAGAGGGCCACCTTCTCTTTCGGCTACGGGCTAATGGTAACGCCGTTACAGTTAGCGCGAGTCTACGCAACCATTGGCAGCTACGGCATCAACCGCCCGCTGTCGATTACCAAAGTTGACCCGCCGGTGGCGGGCGAGCGCGTTTTCCCGGAAGACCTGGTGAAAACCGTGATGCACATGATGGAAAGCGTGGCGCTGCCGGGTGGCGGTGGCGTTAAAGCCGCCATCAAGGGCTATCGCATCGCGATCAAAACCGGTACCGCGAAAAAAGTCGGGCCGGACGGACGCTACGTCAATAAATACATTGCTTACACCGCGGGCGTTGCGCCTGCCAGTCGCCCGCGTTTTGCGCTGGTGGTGGTGATCAACGATCCCCAGGCCGGTAAATATTATGGTGGTGCGGTTTCTGCACCGGTGTTTGGCGCCATCATGGGCGGTGTATTACGCACCATGAACATTGAACCAGATGCGCTGCCGACAATTGATAAAGACGAGTTGGTGAAGAACAGAAGTGAGGAATCAAGTGACCGATCGTAACCTGCGCGAATTACTGGCCCCGTGGGTGCCGGGCGCGCCGGCGCGTCCACTCCGTGACATGACACTGGATAGCCGCGCAGCGGCTGCTGGCGATCTGTTTATCGCCGTGGCGGGCCATCATGCTGATGGACGTCGATTTATTCCACAGGCCATCGCCCAGGGTGTGGCGGCGGTCATTGCCGAGGCTGAAGGCGAAGCCAGCGATGGTGATATCCGCGAGATGCACGGCGTCCCGGTTATCTATCTGGCTCAGCTGCCGCAGCGCCTTTCCGCGCTGGCCGGGCGTTTCTACCAGCAGCCAGCTGACAAATTAAAGCTGATTGGTGTGACCGGCACTAACGGCAAAACCACCACCACGCAGCTGATTGCGCAGTGGGCCAACCTGCTGGGCGAAACCGGTGCGGTGATGGGCACGGTGGGCAATGGCCTGTACGGTCAGCTGGTGCCGAGTGAAAACACCACCGGCTCGGCGGTGGATGTACAGCATATTTTGCACGATCTCGTCGGACACGGGGCTAGCGTCGCCGCGATGGAGGTTTCTTCGCACGGTCTGGTGCAGCATCGCGTGGCCGCGCTGCCGTTTGCCGCCGCGGTATTTACCAATCTGAGCCGCGATCACCTTGATTATCACGGTGACATGCAGGGCTACGAATCAGCCAAGTGGCTGCTGTTCTCTGAGCATCAGGTAGGCGAGGCCATCATCAACGCTGATGATGAAGTGGGCCGCCGCTGGCTGGAAAAATTACCGGATGCCGTGGCCGTTACGCTGGGCAACAATCTGCAGCCCGGCTGTCGTGGCCGCTGGCTGCAGGCGACGGCGATCGATTATCACGACGGCGGCGCACACGTGCAGTTCAGTTCGAGCTGGGGCAACGGCGAGTTTGACAGCCGCCTGATGGGCGCCTTTAACGTCAGCAATCTGCTGCTGGCGCTGGCGACACTGCTGACGCTGGATTATCCGCTCGACACGCTGGTGGCCAGTGCCAGCCAGCTGCAGCCGGTGTGCGGGCGTATGGAAGTGTTCACCGCCGCGCACAAGCCGACGGTAGTGGTGGATTACGCACATACGCCAGACGCGCTGGAGAAAGCGCTGGAAGCGGCCCGGCTGCACTGCAAGGGCCAGCTGTGGTGCGTATTTGGCTGCGGTGGCGACCGTGACAAAGGCAAACGCCCGCTGATGGGCGCGATTGCCGAACAGTTTGCCGATATCGTGGTGATCACCGATGACAATCCGCGGAGCGAAGAGCCGACGGCGATTGTTAACGACATTCTCACCGGCCTGCTCGATCCGGGCCGGGCCCGCGTCATTGCAGGACGAGCGCAGGCGGTCACCCATGCGGTGATGCAGGCCAGCGCCGACGATATCGTGCTGGTGGCCGGTAAAGGCCATGAAGATTATCAAATCATCGGCAATCGCCGCCTTGACTACTCTGACCGCGACACCGTCGCCCGTTTGCTGGGGGTAATGGCATGATTCCGGTTACGCTGAAAACCCTGGCAGAGATTAGCGGTGGGCAACTGCACGGCAGCGATCTCACTATTGCGGATGTCACCACGGATACCCGTAAAGTCACCCCAGGCAGCCTGTTTGTCGCGCTGGTGGGCGAACGTTTCGATGCACACGATTTTGCCGCCGACGCTATCGCCAGTGGCGCTCAGGCGCTGCTGGTGAACCGTCGTTTAGCGGTTGACGTGCCGCAGGTGGTGGTCGCTGACACGCGTATCGCTTTTGGTCAGCTCGGCGCCTGGGTGCGTCAGCAGGCGAAAGCGCGCGTGGTAGGGCTGACCGGCTCCTCCGGTAAAACCTCCGTGAAAGAGATGACTGCGGCGATTCTGCGCCAGTGCGGTGAAACGCTGTATACCGCCGGCAATCTCAACAACGATTACGGCGTGCCGATGACGCTATTGCGTCTTACCCCGCAACACGCGTATGCCGTGATTGAAATGGGCGCGAACCATCAGGGTGAAATCGCTTACACCACCAATCTGGTGCGTCCGGAAACCGCGCTGGTCAACAATCTGGCGGCGGCGCATCTGGAAGGCTTCGGTTCACTGGCGGGCGTGGCAAAAGCCAAAGGCGAAATCTTTGGCGGCTTACCGGTACACGGCACCGCAATCATCAACGCTGACAGCAACGATCTGCCCAACTGGCAGCCGCAGTTCGCAGACAAAACCCTGTGGCGCTTTTCGCCGCAGCCGATGGCAGACGCGGAGTTCCGCGCCAGCGATATCGTACTGCGCGCTGACGCCACGCTGTTTACCCTGCACACGCCGCGCGGCGACATCGCCGTCGAGCTGCCGCTGCCGGGCCGGCACAATATCGCTAATGCGCTGGCTGCTGCCGCGCTGGCGCTGTCGGTTGACGCGCCGTTAACCGCTATCCAGTCTGGCCTTAAAACCTTACAGCCCGTTCCTGGGCGCCTGTTCCCGATTCGCCTCGCCGGTAATCAGCTGCTGCTGGATGACAGCTACAACGCCAACGTCGGTTCGATGACCGCCGCTGCGCAGGTGCTGGGCGATATGCCGGGCTTCCGCGTCATGGTGGTGGGTGACATGGGTGAGCTGGGCGAAGAAGCCGAAGCCTGTCATCGTCAGGTGGGCGAAGCGGCGAAAGCCGCCGGTATTGATTGTGTGCTGAGCACCGGCAGCTTCAGCCATTTGATTAGTGAAAGCAGCGGCCGGGGCGAACATTTCGCCAGTAAAGCTGAACTGACTGAACGTTTACGCACGCTGCTGTCCCAACATGCGGACATCACTATTTTGGTTAAAGGTTCACGTAGTGCCGCCATGGAGCAGGTAGTACAGAGCTTACAGGAGAAAGGAACATGCTAGTCTGGCTGGCCGAACATCTGGTCGCATTTTATTCCGGCTTTAACGTCTTTTCCTATCTGACGTTTCGCGCCATTGTCAGCCTGCTGACCGCTCTGTTCATCTCTTTATGGATGGGCCCGCGCCTGATCGCCTGGCTGCAGAAACTGCAGATTGGCCAGGTGGTACGTAACGATGGTCCGGAGTCGCACTTCAGCAAGCGCGGCACGCCGACCATGGGCGGCATAATGATTCTGACCTCCATCACGGTTTCGGTGCTGATGTGGGCTTATCCGTCCAATCCTTACGTCTGGTGCGTGCTGGTGGTGCTGGTCGGTTTTGGCGTAATTGGCTTTGTTGATGACTATCGCAAAGTGGTGCGTAAAGACACTAAGGGCCTGATCGCGCGCTGGAAATATTTCTGGATGTCGGTGATTTCGCTCGGCGTGGCGTTCGCGCTGTTCATCGCCGGTAAAGATACGCCTGCCACACAGCTGGTGGTGCCGTTCTTCAAAGATGTTATGCCGCAGCTCGGCCTGTTCTACGTGGTGCTGGCCTACTTTGTGATTGTCGGAACCGGTAATGCGGTAAACCTGACAGACGGTCTGGATGGTCTGGCCATCATGCCAACGGTGTTTGTCGCGGCGGGATTTGCACTGGTGGCCTGGGCGACCGGTAACGTGAAATTTGCCGAGTATCTGCACATTCCGTATCTGCGTCACGCCGGTGAGCTGGTGATTGTCTGTACCGCGATTGTCGGGGCCGGTCTCGGCTTCCTGTGGTTCAACACCTATCCGGCGCAGGTCTTTATGGGCGACGTGGGTTCGCTGGCGCTGGGTGGCGCACTGGGTACGCTGGCAGTGCTGCTGCGTCAGGAATTTTTGCTGGTGATCATGGGCGGCGTATTTGTGGTCGAGACGCTGTCGGTGATTCTGCAGGTGGGTTCGTTCAAGCTGCGCGGTCAGCGTATTTTCCGCATGGCACCGATTCACCACCACTATGAACTGAAAGGCTGGCCGGAGCCGCGCGTGATCGTGCGCTTCTGGATTATTTCGCTGATGCTGGTGCTGATTGGCCTGGCAACGCTCAAGGTACGTTAATCATGGCTGACTATCGGGGCAGAAAAGTCGTCATCATTGGATTAGGCATCACCGGCCTGTCCTGTGTTGATTTCTTCCTCGCGCAGGGCGTAACGCCCCGCGTGATGGATACCCGTGTGTCACCGCCGGGGCTGGACAAACTGCCAGAGCAGGTGGAGCGCCACGTTGGCGGTATCAACAGCGACTGGCTGCTGGCATGCGATCTGATCATCGCCAGCCCGGGCATCGCGCTGGCGCACCCGGCGCTGAGCGAAGCGGCCGACGCCGGCATTGAAATTGTCGGCGATATCGAACTGTTCTGCCGTGAAGCGCAGGCGCCGATTGTGGCGATCACCGGTTCCAATGGCAAAAGTACCGTCACCACGCTGGTGGGCGAAATGGCGCGCGCCGCGGGCTGGCAGGTGGGCGTAGGCGGCAACATTGGGCTGCCAGCGCTGACGCTGCTCAAATCGCCGGCGCAGCTGTATGTGCTGGAGCTTTCCAGCTTCCAGCTGGAAACCACCCACAGCCTGAAAGCGGCGGCGGCAACCATCCTCAACGTCACTGAGGATCATATGGATCGCTATCCGCTCGGCATGCAGCAGTACCGCGCCGCTAAATTACGCATCTATGAAAACGCGGATATCTGCGTGGTGAATGCCGACGATGGCATGACCATGCCGGTGCGCGGTGCCGATCGCCGCTGCGTCAGCTTTGGCATCGACGTTGGCGATTATCACCTCAACCAGCAGCAGGGCAGTACCTGGCTGCGGGTGAAGGGCGAGAAAGTCCTTAATACCGACGAGATGAAGCTGGTCGGGCAGCACAATTACACCAATGCGCTTGCCGCGCTGGCGCTGGCCGATGCGGTGAATATCCCGCGCGCCTCCAGCCTGAAAGCGTTAACCACCTACAGCGGCCTGCCGCATCGCTTCCAGCTGGTGCACGAAGCGCATGGCGTGCGCTGGATTAATGATTCGAAAGCCACCAACGTGGGCAGCACCGAAGCCGCGCTTAACGGCCTGCAGGTGAAAGGTACGCTGTGGCTGCTGCTGGGTGGCGATGGCAAAGGGGCGGACTTTACGCCGCTGGCGCGCTATCTGCAGGGCGACAACGTGCGGCTGTTCTGCTTTGGCCGCGACGGCGATGCGCTGGCCGCGCTGCGTCCGGCAGTGGCGACGCGCACCGACACGCTCGAACAGGCGATGACGCAGATTGCCGCGCAGGTGCAGGCGGGCGACCTGGTGCTGCTGTCACCGGCGTGCGCCAGCCTCGACCAGTTCCGTAATTTTGAACAGCGCGGCGATCGCTTCGCGCAACTGGCGAAGGAGCTGAGCTGATGCGTATTCCCGGAGCCAGTATCGCCAGTTTTATTTCGCTGCGCCTGCGTGATTGGGTGATGGGCGCGCGCGACAACGACGACGCGCCGGTGGTGCTGTATGACCGCACGCTGCTGTGGCTGACATTTGGCCTGGCGATTATCGGTTTTGTCATGGTCACCTCGGCGTCGATGCCGGTTGGACAGCGTCTTAACGACGATCCGTTCTACTTTGCCAAGCGAGATGCCTTTTATATCGCACTGGCGCTGGGGATGGCGTTAGTGACGCTGCGCGTACCGATGGATTTCTGGCAGCGCTACAGCAACGCGATGCTGATGGCCTCGGTGGCGATGCTGCTGATCGTACTGGTGGTCGGTAGCTCGGTTAACGGCGCATCGCGCTGGATCGCGCTCGGGCCGCTGCGTATTCAGCCAGCGGAGTTATCCAAGCTGTCGCTGTTCTGCTATCTCGCCAGTTATCTGGTGCGCAAAGTGGAAGAGGTGCGTAACAACTTCTGGGGCTTCTGTAAGCCGATGGGCGTGATGGTGGTGCTGGCGGTGCTGCTGCTGGCCCAGCCAGACCTCGGCACCGTGGTAGTGCTGTTTGTTACCACGCTGGCGATGCTGTTCCTGGCGGGCGCCAAACTGTGGCAGTTCCTGGCGATTATCGGCTCCGGCATTTTCGCCGTGGTGCTGCTGATTATCGCGGAACCTTACCGTATGCGCCGCGTGACCTCCTTCTGGAACCCGTGGGAAGATCCGTTCGGCAGCGGCTATCAGCTGACCCAGTCACTGATGGCGTTTGGCCGCGGTGAGTTCTGGGGGCAGGGCCTGGGCAACTCGGTGCAGAAACTGGAGTATCTGCCGGAAGCGCATACCGACTTTATCTTCTCAATTATCGGTGAAGAGTTGGGTTATGTCGGTGTGGTTTTGGCGCTGTTGATGGTATTCTTCGTCGCTTTTCGCGCAATGTCGATTGGCCGTCGCGCGCTGGAGATCGACCAGCGTTTTTCCGGCTTCCTCGCCTGTTCCATTGGCGTGTGGTTTAGCTTCCAGGCGCTGGTTAACGTTGGTGCGGCGGCGGGTATGCTGCCGACCAAGGGCCTGACGCTGCCGCTGATCAGTTACGGTGGATCGAGTCTGATCATTATGTCGACCGCCATCGTGTTTTTATTGCGCATAGATTATGAAACACGTCTGGCAAAAGCCCAGGCGTTTACCCGAGGTGCCCGATGAGTGGTAAACGGCTGATGGTCATGGCAGGGGGTACCGGCGGACATGTGTTCCCCGGACTGGCCGTGGCGCATCATCTGATCGAACAAGGCTGGCAGGTGCGCTGGCTGGGAACGGCAGACCGGATGGAAGCCGATCTGGTGCCAAAGCATGGCATCGATATCGACTTCATCCGCATCAGCGGACTGCGCGGTAAAGGCGTAAAGGCCCTGCTGCTGGCACCGGTGCGCATCTTCAATGCGTGGCGCCAGGCGCGCCGCATCATGAAAAACTGGCAGCCGGATGTGGTGCTGGGCATGGGCGGATATGTTTCCGGTCCGGGCGGCCTTGCGGCGTGGAGTTGCGGCATCCCGGTGGTGCTGCACGAGCAGAACGGCATTGCCGGCCTGACCAATAAGTGGCTGGCGAAAATCGCCACCACAGTGATGCAGGCCTTTCCGGGCGCGTTCCCCACTGCCGAGGTGGTGGGCAACCCGGTGCGTAATGATGTGCTGGCGCTGCCGCTTCCGGCGCAGCGTCTGGCACACCGCAGCGGGCCGATTCGCGTGCTGGTGATTGGCGGTAGTCAGGGCGCGCGCATCCTCAATCAGATCGTGCCGCAGGTCGCCGCCGAACTGGGTGACGCCATCACGTTGTGGCATCAGACCGGCAAAGGCGCACGGGAGACCGTGCAGCAGGCGTATCAGGCCGCTGGCCAGCCGCAGCACAAGGTCACCGAGTTTATCGATGACATGGCGCAAGCCTATGCGTGGGCCGATGTGGTGGTGTGCCGCTCCGGCGCGCTGACCGTCAGTGAAGTGGCGGCGGCGGGTTTACCGGCGATTTTCGTGCCGTTCCAGCACAAAGATCGTCAGCAGTACTGGAATGCGCTGCCGCTGGAAAAAGCCGGCGCGGCCAAAATTTTCGAGCAGCCGCAGTTTACTGCTGCGGCCGTCGCAGACACGCTGCGCCACTGGGATCGCGCCACGCTGCTGGCGATGGCGAAAAAAGCCCGCCAGGTCGCGATTCCTGATGCGACCGAACGGGTGGCACAAGAGGTTGCGCGCGTCGCGAAGTAAGTTAACCGGTCAGTTTGACTGGCCTGCATCTGAATGCAGGTGCAAACGGGAAAACAGGTAACAGAGACAGATGAATACACAACAATTGGCAAAACTGCGTTCTATTGTGCCCGAGATGCGTCGCGTCCGGCACATCCACTTTGTCGGCATCGGCGGTGCCGGCATGGGCGGTATTGCCGAGGTGTTGGCGAACGAAGGCTATCACATTAGCGGCTCCGATCTGGCGCCCAATCCGGTTACGCAGCATCTGGCCTCGCTGGGCGCGACCATTTACTTCAACCATCGCCCGGAAAATGTTACCGACGCCAGCGTCGTCGTGGTTTCTACCGCCGTGGCGCAGGACAACCCGGAGCTGGTGGCGGCGCGTGAGCAGCGTATCCCGGTGATCCGCCGGGCGGAGATGCTGGCTGAGCTGATGCGTTTCCGGCACGGCATCGCGATTGCCGGCACGCACGGTAAAACCACCACCACCGCGATGGTGACCAGTATTTATGCGGAAGGCGGTCTCGATCCGACGTTCGTCAATGGCGGTCTGGTCAAAGCGGCGGGTACGCACGCGCGCCTCGGCAGCAGCCGTTATCTGATTGCGGAAGCGGACGAAAGCGACGCGTCTTTCCTGCATCTGCAACCGATGGTGGCGATTGTCACTAACATCGAAGCGGATCACATGGATACCTATCAGGGCGATTTTGAGAACCTGAAGCAGACGTTTATTAACTTCCTGCACAACCTGCCGTTCTACGGGCGCGCGGTGATGTGCGTGGACGATGTGGTGATTCGCGATCTGATTCCGCGCGTGGGCCGTCAGGTCACCACTTATGGTTTCAGCGACGATGCGGATGTGCGGGTCGAAAACTACGAACAGCGCGGCGCGCAGGGCCACTTCACCCTGATTCGTCAGGACAAGCCGGTGCTGCACGTGACGCTGAATGCGCCGGGTCGCCATAACGCGCTGAATGCCGCGGCAGCCGTAGCGGTTGCCAGCGAAGAGGGCATTGACGACAACGCTATTCTGGCGGCGCTGGAGAGTTTCCAGGGCACCGGTCGACGTTTCGACGTGTTGGGCGAGTTTGACACTGCAGCCGTTAACGGTAAGCCAGGCAGCGCGATGCTGGTCGACGATTATGGCCATCATCCGACCGAAGTGGATGTCACCATCAAAGCGGCGCGCGCCGGCTGGCCAGAGAAAAAGCTGGTGATGGTGTTTCAGCCGCATCGCTACACGCGCACCCGCGACCTGTTCGATGATTTCGCCAATGTGCTGTCACAGGTGGATGTGTTACTGATGCTGGATGTCTACCCGGCGGGCGAAGCCGCTATTCCGGGCGCGGACAGCCGTTCACTGTGCCGTGCCATCCGCAATCGCGGCAAGGTCGATCCGATTCTGGTCTCCGAGCACGAAGCGCTGCCGGATGCGCTGGCACCGCTGCTGTCCGGCGACGATCTGGTGATTGTGCAGGGCGCCGGCAACATCGGCAAAATTGCCCGCAAGCTGGCTGAGATTCAGCTGCAGCCGGCTCTGAACACGGAGGCGCGCCATGGCTGAGAAAGTCGCGGTATTGATGGGCGGTACCTCCGCCGAGCGCGAGGTGTCACTGATGTCCGGCAGCGCGGTGCTGGCAGGACTGCGTGAGATGGGCATTGATGCGCACGGTGTCGACACCCGTGACGTCTCAGTGCTGGACCTCCGGCAGCAGGGCTTTGCCAAAGCGTTTATCGCGCTGCACGGTCGCGGTGGCGAAGATGGCACGCTGCAGGCGCTGCTGGAGTTTCTGCAACTGCCCTACACCGGCAGCGGCGTCATGGCGTCGGCCATCACCATGGATAAACTGCGCAGCAAACTGCTGTGGCAGGGCAGGGGATTGCCGGCGGGCAAATTTGTCTGGCTGACGCGCCAGCAGTATGAGCAGGGGCTGGATGCTGCAGCGCAGGCGTCGATTGACGCGCTCGGACTGCCGCTGTTTGTGAAGCCAAGCTGTGAAGGTTCCAGCGTTGGCATCAGCCGCGTGAACCAGGCGGAAGCGCTGCCAGCCGCGCTGCAGGAGGCGTTTCGCCATGATGATGACGTGCTGGTGGAAGCTTTTCTCAGCGGTGCCGAATACACCGTGGGCATCGTCGGCGACGAAATTCTGCCGTCAATCAGAATTCAGACCGCCAGCGAGTTCTATGACTATGAAGCAAAATACATTTCTGACGATACTCAATACTTCTGCCCGAGCGGCCTGAGTGCGGAGAAAGAGGCGGAACTGCAGACATTAGTGCTGGCGGCGTGGCGCGCGTTAGGCTGCAGCGGCTGGGGACGGGTTGATGTGATGGTCGACGGTGACGGCAATTTCCAGCTGCTGGAAGTTAACACCTCGCCTGGCATGACCAGCCACAGCCTGGTGCCGATGGCGGCGAAGCAGGCGGGATACAGCTTCCCGCAACTGGTGGCGCGCATTCTGGAGCTGGCTGACTGATATGTCTCAGGCGGCACTGCGCGTTAGAAATCGCGAACCTCAGGAGCGTGCGCGCTCCGGACGGAGCAATGGGGCACGGCTGTTTGGCATCGTGTTCCTGCTGCTGGTGATGGGCATCATGGTGGCTGGCGGCCTCGTGGTGCTGAAGTGGATGAATGATGCGTCGCGTCTGCCGCTGTCGAAGCTGGTGGTGACGGGCGAAACCCACTACACCACGCACGATGATATTCGTCAGGCGATTTTATCGCTCGGCGCGCCGGGAACGTTCATGTCGCAGAACGTGGACATTATCCAGCAGCAGATCGAGCGGTTACCGTGGATTAAACAGGTTAGCGTGCGCAAGCAGTGGCCTGATGAGCTGAAGATAAACCTGGTGGAGTTTGTCCCGGTGGCACGCTGGAATGACTCGCACATGGTGGACGCCGATGGCGTCTCCTTCAGCGTCCCGGCCAGCCACATCGGCAAAGAAACGTTGCCGATGCTGTATGGGCCGGAAGGCAGTGAGAAAGAGGTATTGGCCGGCTATCACACCATGAGTGATGTGCTGCGGGCCAGTAAGTTTACCCTGAAGGTCGCGTCGATGACGGCGCGGCGCTCGTGGCAGCTGGTGACCAGCGACGATGTGCGCATCGAACTGGGGCGCAGCGATACCATGAAGCGTCTGAACCGTTTTATTGAGCTCTATCCGGAGTTGCAGCAGCAGGGCCAGAGTCAGAACCAGCGCATCAGCTATGTTGATCTACGCTATGACTCCGGCGCCGCAGTAGGCTGGGCACCGGCACCGATTGAGCCACAGGACAGTAATCAGCAACAAAACCAGGCACAGGCTAAACCACAATGAT
>NZ_JASEWO010000322.1:0-2274 GCF_030024295.1 Pantoea sp. Pa-EAmG | reverse complement strand
GCACGGTGACGTCGAGTGCCGAGGTGGCTTCGTCCAGCACCAGAATAGTGGGATTCAGGATCAGCGCCCGGGCGATGGCGACGCGCTGTCGCTGCCCGCCAGAGAGCTCGCGCGCGGTGCGGGTCAATACCTCCGTCGGCAGGGCAACGCGCTGCGCAACGGCTTCCACCCGTTCCCTGCGCTCCGCTTTACCGATGCGGGCAAAATTCTTCAGCGGCTCTTCGATAATCTCAAACAGCGTCTGGCGCGGGTCGAGAGAGGCAAACGGGTTTTGATAGACGAACTGGATCTTCTGCCGCAGCTGTCGGCGCGCCTCGCGGCTGAGGGTGGTGGCATCGATGTCATCGATAATCACCCGGCCGCTGTCGGCCTGCTCAAACCCGAGCATAATGCGGGCGAGGGTGGTTTTCCCGGAACCCGACTCGCCGACCAGCGCGTGCGTGCTGCCGCGCGTGACGTCGAAACTGACCTTATCCAGCGCCTGCAGCTGATGCCCTTTCCCGAGCGAAAACTGCTTGCTGATGCCCTGCGCGCGAATGGCGGGCGAGGCCAGCGGACGGCCTGATACGGGGGCAATGGTCAGACGCTGTCCCTGGAGGTCGCTCAGCAGCTGGCGGGTATAAGGGTGCTGCGGTGCGCGGAGGATATCGCCCGTGGCCCCTTGCTCCTGAATTTCACCCTCGCGGAACACCAACAGCCTGTCGGCGCGCTGGGCGGCGAGGGCCAGATCGTGAGTCACAAACAGTACGGCGGTGCCGGACTCCCGGCGCAGCGCGTCCAGCAGATCCAGAATGCGCTTTTGCACGGTTACATCCAGCGCGCTGGTCGGCTCGTCGGCAATAATCACGTCCGGCTTCAGGGCGATGGCGATAGCGATCAGCACGCGCTGCTTCATGCCGCCGGAAAGCTGATGGGGATACTGCTTCATGCGCTGTTCCGGGTGGCTCAGGCCGACCTTTGTCAGCAGGGCGAGCACCTGTTCGTCGCGCTGTTCGCGAGCGATCTTCTGGTGCAGCTGAATAATTTCGCCCACCTGCGCGCCGATGGTTTTCACCGGGTTCAGCGAGTTACCCGGATCCTGCGGCACAAGACTGACCCGCGCGCCGCGCAGGGCGTCGAGCCGCGTTGGCGACCACTGGCTTATCGCCTCGCCGTTGAGGAGGATGCTGCCCGCATCGCGCCGGGCGTTATCGGGCAGCAGGCCAATTATCGCCTGCGCGGTGGTGGTTTTGCCGGAGCCGGATTCGCCGACGAATGCCAGCATCTCGCCACGTTTAAGGCTGAAGCTGACGTTATGCACCACCTCACGCCGCTGGCGCGCGGTGCGGTAGCTGATCGTCAGGTTTTCCACTGAGAGAACGGTCATGTGCGGCCTCCGCTAAACTGTTGGCTGATACGGTTGGTCGCCAGCACGACGGCAATCACCACCGCGCCGGGGAAGGTGGTGAGCCACCAGGCGGTAGAGAGATAGTTTCGGCCTTCGGCAATCAGCAGCCCCCACTCTGGAACGGGCGGCGGCGTGCCGTAGCCGAGGAAGCTCAGCGTGGACAGCGCCAGGATAGCCTGACCAAACTGCAGGGTGGCAAACGCCAGCACGGCGGTTAAGGCGTTGGGCAGAATGTGTCGCCACAGCACGGCGAAGAACGTGCCGCCGCTGCCAAAGGCGGCTTCGACGTAATCCGCGTGGCGGATGCGCACCACTTCACCGCGCGCCAGGCGGGCAAAGCTGGCAATCGAGGCGACGCCAACCGCAATAGCCGCATTCACGGTGCCAAAACCGAGCAAAATGATTACCGTCAGCGAAAGCAGCAGGGAGGGAATCGACAGCAGTACGTCAACAAAACGCATCAGCAGGGATTCCACGCGTCCGGCGAACGCCCCGGCTGTCACGCCCAGCCCGGTGCCAACCAGCAGCCCCAGGGCGACGGCGGCGAGCGCGGCGCTGAGGGAGTGCGACGCTCCGTAAACAATGCGGGCATACACATCCCGGCCAAGCTGGTCGGTGCCGAGCCAGTGGCCCGCCTGCGGTGCCAGACGCTGCGCCCCGGCGATACCCTCTGTCGGGCTGTAGTGGGTAAACAGCCCCGGCGCGACGGCGGCAAGGGCGGCGACGATAATAACGGCCCACGCCAGCCAAAGCCCCGGCTGCCACTGCAGCCCTTGCCACGACGGAACGCGTTTTCGCGCGGCGGCGGCGTAATCGACAAGACTCATGAGGCCCCTCCGGTAACGGTTTGCAGGCGTGGATCGAAGAGCGGCATCAGCAGATCCACC
>NZ_JASEWO010000321.1:0-2290 GCF_030024295.1 Pantoea sp. Pa-EAmG | reverse complement strand
TATAGGTTGATAATCACTGAGGAGGGTATCGGCAGTGAGCGGAAAAATATTAGACAAAATATAAAAAAACAATGAGGCAAATAAAGAAGGGATAAGGGCCTGTTTTCGGGGTTTAAAAAAATAGCTAAGGTTTTCTCAGGCACCGACGATAACCAAAGCAAGCTGAATGGCCTCGGGCCAAAAGCCCGATAGAATCTCAACTCATTGACTCAAGGAATTTATCATGGCCGTTATCAATACCAACACATTGTCGCTGACCACGCAAAACAACCTGTCCAAGTCACAGGCTTCTCTGGGTACCGCTATTGAGCGTCTCTCTTCTGGTCTGCGTATTAACAGCGCCAAAGATGATGCTGCAGGTCAGGCGATTGCTAACCGCTTCACCTCTAACATCAACGGCCTGACCGTTGCTGCCCGTAACGCCAACGACGGTATCTCACTGGCTCAGACCGCTGAAGGCGCGCTGTCCGAGATCAACAACAACCTGCAGCGTGTGCGTGACCTGACCGTACAGGCGCAGAACAGCTCGAACTCTGCCTCAGACATCGACTCCATCCAGGCTGAAGTTAACCAGCGTATGGAAGAGATCAACCGCGTAACGTCGCAGACCGACTTCAACGGCATCAAAGTGCTGAACACCGGTTCCGGCTCTACCGACTACAGCTTCCAGGTAGGTGCGAAAGATGGCGAAACCATCGCCATCACCCTGAGCTCAAGCGACAAATTCAACCTGGCGAAAGCCGGCACCAGCGGTACCGATCTGAACACCCGTGCGATGACCTCAGGCGATACCGTTAACGGTACCGCGCGCTCTACTGAAGCCGTTGGTTTTGACGTGCTGAAAGGCGCAGTCACCGGCGGCGCGTCTGGCGCAGCGTCCGGCACCACGCCACTGGCAGACATCGATGCGGCCATCAAATCTGTTGACTCACAGCGCAGCCTGCTGGGTGCTTCACAGAACCGCTTTGAGTCTACCATCACCAACCTGAACAACACCGTGAACAACCTGTCAGCTGCGCGCAGCCGTATTCAGGATTCTGACTACGCGACAGAAGTGTCGAACATGTCGCGCGCGCAGATCCTGCAGCAGGCAGGTTCTTCTGTGCTGGCACAGGCCAACCAGGTGCCACAGACTATGCTGTCTCTGCTGCGTTAATTCTCTCGCGCACAGACCGGGCCCCGCATGGGGCCCTTTTTTATTTCTGCTGCTGAGATTTTCTTCGATCGTTACTTACCGCTTAATTTTAATGAAATCATCATTAAAGCTTACGCAGCGGCTGCCGATAAATTTTGGCGACGGCGAGAACGCCACGGGTTTTCGACCTGAATTCATCATCAGTTAAGGAATAAACATCATGGCAGTCATTAACACTAACACCTTGTCGCTGACCACGCAGAACAACCTGTCCAAGTCACAGGCTTCTCTGGGTACCGCTATTGAGCGTCTCTCTTCTGGTCTGCGTATTAACAGCGCCAAAGATGATGCTGCAGGTCAGGCGATTGCTAACCGCTTCACCTCTAACATCAACGGCCTGACCGTTGCTGCCCGTAACGCCAACGACGGTATCTCACTGGCTCAGACCGCTGAAGGCGCGCTGTCCGAGATCAACAACAACCTGCAGCGTGTGCGTGACCTGACCGTACAGGCGCAGAACAGCTCGAACTCTGCCTCAGACATCGACTCCATCCAGGCTGAAGTTAACCAGCGTATGGAAGAGATCAACCGCGTAACGTCGCAGACCGACTTCAACGGCATCAAAGTGCTGAACACCGGTTCCGGCTCTACCGACTACAGCTTCCAGGTAGGTGCGAAAGATGGCGAAACCATCGCCATCACCCTGAGCTCAAGCGACAAATTCAACCTGGCGAAAGCCGGCACCAGCGGTACCGATCTGAACACCCGTGCGATGACCTCAGGCGATACCGTTAACGGTACCGCGCGCTCTACTGAAGCCGTTGGTTTTGACGTGCTGAAAGGCGCAGTCACCGGCGGCGCGTCTGGCGCAGCGTCCGGCACCACGCCACTGGCAGACATCGATGCGGCCATCAAATCTGTTGACTCACAGCGCAGCCTGCTGGGTGCTTCACAGAACCGCTTTGAGTCTACCATCACCAACCTGAACAACACCGTGAACAACCTGTCAGCTGCGCGCAGCCGTATTCAGGATTCTGACTACGCGACAGAAGTGTCGAACATGTCGCGCGCGCAGATCCTGCAGCAGGCAGGTTCTTCGGTGCTGGCGCAGGCCAACCAGGTGCCACAGACCATGCTGTCTCTGCTGCGTTAATC
>NZ_JASEWO010000320.1:0-2300 GCF_030024295.1 Pantoea sp. Pa-EAmG | reverse complement strand
CATTTCCCACTCCCGAATACAAACATTGGGATAACCATCCTGTCATCCGCCTGCTATGCACAAGGGTTCCCGCCCTCGCGATGATACCCGTCCTGCTTCAGCTGCACTGACACGCTGACCAGCGCGCCACGCATTCCGGGTATACAAACACCGCTCCCCGCCAGCTGGCAGGGAGCGGCTGATCAGGAAAAACGCTTACTCGGCGTCAGGCGTCGTCACCGCAGCGGTTTCTTCTGCTGGCTTCTGCTCTGTCGCTTCTTTGATGCTGAGACGAACGCGGCCCTGACGATCCACTTCCATCACTTTAACTGGCACTTCCTGACCCATCTGCAGGTAATCGGTCACTTTCTCTACGCGCTTGTCGGCGATCTGAGAAATGTGTACCAGACCTTCTTTACCGCCGCCGATCGCCACGAAGGCACCGAAATCAACGATACGGGTCACTTTACCGGCGTAGATACGGCCCACTTCGATCTCAGCGGTGATCTCTTCGATGCGGCGAATCGCTTCTTTGGCTTTCAGGCCGTCGGTCGCTGCGATCTTCACGGTGCCATCATCTTCGATTTCGATGGTGGTGCCGGTCTCTTCAGTCAGCGCACGGATAACCGAGCCGCCTTTACCGATGACGTCTTTGATCTTGTCTGAGTTGATCTTGATGGTGTAGATGCGCGGCGCGAACTCGGAGATCTCCTGACGCGGCGTGCTGATCGCCTGTTCCATCACGCTCAGAATGTGCAGACGCGCACCCTTGGCCTGGTTCAGTGCCACCTGCATGATTTCGCGGGTGATACCTTCAATTTTGATGTCCATCTGCAGCGCGGTGATACCTTCACGGCTACCGGCTACTTTGAAGTCCATATCGCCGAGGTGATCTTCGTCGCCGAGGATGTCAGACAGCACCACGAACTTCTCGTCTTCTTTCACCAGACCCATCGCGATACCGGCAACGGCCGCTTTGATCGGTACACCAGCGTCCATCAGTGCCAGTGATGCACCGCACACGGAAGCCATAGAAGAAGAACCGTTCGATTCGGTGATTTCAGACACGACGCGCACGGTGTACGGGAACGCATCCTGTTTAGGCATCACTGCCAGCACGCCACGCTTCGCCAGACGCCCGTGACCAATTTCACGACGCTTCGGTGAGCCAACCATACCGGTTTCGCCCACGGAGTACGGAGGGAAGTTGTAGTGGAACAGGAAGCTGTCAGTCCGCTCGCCCATCAGCTCATCGAGATTCTGTGCGTCACGCGCGGTACCGAGGGTGGCAGCGACCAGCGCCTGCGTTTCACCACGGGTAAACAGCGCAGAACCGTGGGTACGCGGCAGTACGCCAGTGCGCACGTCCAGACCACGGATCATATCTTTTTCACGGCCATCGATACGCGGTTCGCCGTTCAGGATACGGGTACGCACCACGTTCTTTTCCAGGCTGTGTACGATGTCACCGATTTCGGCATCATCCAGCGTTTCGTCTTCAGCCAGCAGTGCGGCGATGGTTTCGTCTTTGATGACGCCAACCTGCGCATAGCGCTCCTGCTTGTCAGTGATGCGGTACGCATCGCTGATGCGCGCTTCGGCCAGGGCGGCAACGCGTGCGATCAGCGCATCGTTCGCCGGCTCTGGCTGCCAGTCCCAGCGTGGTTTGCCGGCTTCGGCCACCAGCGCATTGATGTTTTCAATCACAACCTGCTGCTGGTCGTGGCCGAACACCACAGCACCCAGCATCTGATCTTCGGTCAGGATGTCCGCTTCAGATTCCACCATCAGCACTGCATTCTGCGTACCGGCAACCACCAGATCCAGACGAGACTGTTTGATCTCATCCGCGGTTGGGTTCAGCACGTACTGATCGTTGATGTAACCAACGCGTGCCGCACCGATTGGGCCGTTGAACGGAATACCAGACAGTGACAGCGCAGCAGAAGCACCGATCATCGCAACGATGTCCGGGTTAACCTGCGGGTTCACGGATACCACAGTCGCGATAACCTGTACTTCGTTAACAAAACCTTCCGGGAACAGCGGACGCACCGGGCGGTCAATCAGACGCGCAATCAGGGTTTCGCCTTCGCTTGGACGGCCTTCACGACGGAAGAAGCTGCCCGGAATACGGCCAGCGGCGTAAGTACGCTCCTGATAGTTCACTGTCAGAGGGAAGAAGTCCTGACCGGCTTTGGCTTTTTTCTGGCCCACGACGGTAACGAATACCGCGGTGTCGTCCATGCTTACCATTACTGCTGCGGTGGCCTGGCGCGCCATCATGCCGGTTTCCAGCGTGACGGTATGCTGACCATATT
>NZ_JASEWO010000090.1:0-18385 GCF_030024295.1 Pantoea sp. Pa-EAmG | reverse complement strand
ACTATTGAATGAAACGTGCAGTGATTACTGGCCTGGGTATCGTTTCCAGTATTGGTAATAACCAGCAGGAAGTGCTGGCTTCCCTGCGTGAAGGCCGTTCCGGAATCACTTTCTCCGAAGAGATGAAAGATGCCGGCATGCGCAGCCATGTATGGGGTAACGTCAAACTGGACACTAACGGGCTCATCGATCGCAAAATCGTGCGTTTCATGAGTGATGCCTCAATCTATGCCTATCTGTCGATGGCAGAAGCAATCAAAGATTCCGGCCTGACGGATGAGCAGTACCAGAACAACCCGCGCGTCGGTCTGATTGCCGGTTCCGGTGGCGGTTCCCCGCGTTATCAGGTGTTCGGTGCCGACGCGATGCGTGGCCCGCGCGGTCTGAAAGGCGTTGGCCCATATGTAGTGACCAAAGCGATGGCGTCCGGCGTCTCTGCCTGCCTGGCCACGCCGTTCAAAATCCACGGCGTCAACTACTCCATCAGCTCGGCGTGCGCCACCTCGGCACACTGCATCGGTAACGCGGTAGAGCAGATTCAGCTGGGCAAACAGGATGTGGTATTTGCTGGCGGCGGCGAAGAGCTGAGCTGGGAAATGGCCTGTGAGTTCGACGCCATGGGCGCGCTCTCGACTAAATACAACGAAACCCCGGAAAAAGCGTCGCGTACTTACGATGCCAGCCGTGACGGTTTCGTGATCGCCGGCGGCGGCGGTATGGTGGTGGTGGAAGAGCTGGAGCATGCGCTGGCGCGTGGTGCCCACATCTACGCTGAGATCGTCGGCTACGGCGCAACCTCTGACGGCGCTGACATGGTGGCTCCGTCAGGCGAAGGCGCGGTGCGTTGCATGAAGATGGCGATGCAGGGTCTGGATACGCCAATCGACTACCTCAACACCCACGGCACGTCAACGCCGGTCGGCGACGTGAAAGAGCTGGGCGCGATTCGCGAAGTGTTTGGCGACAACACGCCATACATCTCTGCGACCAAAGCCATGACCGGTCACTCGCTGGGTGCGGCAGGCGTGCAGGAAGCGATTTACACCCTGCTGATGCTGGAGCACAGCTTCATCGCGCCAAGCATTAACGTGGAACAGCTGGATGACGCAGCGAAGGGTATGAACATTGTGACGCAGCCAACCGAAAAAGCGCTGACCACGGTGATGTCCAATAGCTTCGGCTTCGGTGGCACCAACGCCACGCTGACCCTGCGTAAATACCAGGCGTAACGCTTACGCTAATGCTCAAAGGCCGGTTAATCCGGCCTTTGTTGTTTTTGTCGCTGATGGATTCAGGTTGCCAGCAGCCTTACCAGCTTCGCGCAGGCGCGGTCAATTTCGCCGGGCGTCAACGCCGCAAAGCCGAGTATCCAGCCCTGCTGTGGCGATGCGCCGGCGTAAAGGGGTGACAGCGGCGGCAGCAGCAGACCGTCGGCCTGCGCCTGTTGCGTGAGCCGCGCCTCATCTCCCTGTAATAACTCAACCGTCAATTGCAACCCGCCTGTTGCCGGCAGCGGCCGCAGCCACGGCTGCAGATGCTGTTCCAGCTGCGCCAGCAGCCGATCGCGCCGGCTATGATAGAGCTGACGCATCAGCCGCAGGTGGCTGGCGAAATAGCCTTGCTGGATAAATTCGGCGGTGATCGCCTGCGGCAGCAGGGCGCTGTGGCCGTCCAGTACGCTGCGCGCGCGACCCAGCGCCGTCACCAGCGCCGCGGGCACCACCATCCACGCCAGCCGCAGCGATGGAAACAGGGTTTTGGAAAAAGTCCCCAGGCTGATGACCCGGCTATCGGCTTCCATGCCCTGCAGCGCCGGCGCCGGGCGGCCGTCATAGTGAAACTCGCTGTCGTAGTCATCCTCGATCAGCCAGCTGTCGTGCTGACGCGCCCACGCCAGCCACTGCAGCCGCCGTGCGAGGCTCATCGGGGTGCCGGTCGGATACTGGTGGCCGGGCGTCAGATACACCAGTTGCGCCCGGCCGCTGAGTGGTAGCGCGCCCTGATCGTCCAGCGGCATGGCGCGGCAACGGGCACCGGCGGCGAGAAAGGCGTTCCGCGCGCCACGGTAGCCCGGCTCCTCCAGCCACACTTCATCCTCTGCATCCAGAAACATCAGCGCCAGCAGCTGCAGCGCCTGCTGTGAACTGGTGAGCATGATGACCTGCTCAGCCGTACAGCGCACGCCGCGCGACAGCGCCAGATAATCCGCCACCGCCTGGCGCAGCGGCGCATAACCGAGCGGATCGCCATAGCCCATCACCTGACTGCCCAGCGCGCGCTGTACGCTGTGGCTCAGCCGCTGCCACTGACGGTGCGGAAACGCGCGCAGTTCCGGTGATCCGGCGGCAAAGGCAAGGGGAAAAGGGGGATCCTGGCAGCCACCGGTCGCCAGCACCTGCGTGCCGCGGCGCGAAAAGCGCGGTGCGCGTTGCTGCGTGGCCTTTTCCGCCGGCGGCGGCAGGGCGATGGCGACAAAGGTGCCGCGTCCGCTGTGCCGCTGCACGTAGCCTTCGCTCTCCAGCTGGCTGTAAGCGGCCTCGACCGTTACGCGTGACAGCGCCAGATCGGCAGCCAGCTGGCGGCTGGAGGGCAGCTTCTGCCCGAAGCGCAAATGGCCGCTGACAATGGCCTGGCGCAGCGTAGCGCACAGCCGCTGACGTAAGCCGCCCTGCGTCTGATGGCGAAACAGCGGCAAAAAGGCGTGGTGCATAATGGTCTTATTGTTCCGATCAATGTGGTATCAGGATGCAGACCACTTTGCCGTACACTGCAGGGACATCACAACAGGAGAATGCCATGTCAGCCGTTTTGTTTTATCCGCCCGCCAGCCCGCAGCACAGCGTGGCTTATTTGCAGCACAAACTCAGCTATTACACCGATGCCTGGGATCTGGCGGCGGATTTGGCGCAGGGCGTCACGCAGATTGTGGTGATTGATGCCCGCAGCCGCGACGCGTATCAGGCCGGACATATCTGCGGTGCGCTGTCGTTGCCGCATCGCGAGATGGATGCAGCCAGCACCGCGCGGCTCGATCGTCACCGCGTCTATGTGACTTACTGCGACGGCATCGGCTGCAACGGTTCGACCAAAGCGGCGCTAAAGCTGGCTGAGCTGGGGTTTCAGGTTAAAGAGCTGATTGGCGGGCTGGATTTCTGGAAGCGCGACGGCCACCCGATGGCGTGGGGCGCGGCGGCAGGCGAGTGGCCCGCCGCGGCACCCGCGGCGGAGTGCGGCTGCTGAGCGCGATGGCTTGACTACAGCAGCAGCCAGAGCAAAAAGAAGAACAGCGCCAGGCCGAGCACCAGCGTCAGCGCCGGGCGCTGCGCCAGTGGACGCGGCAGAATTTCAACAAACGGTGCCCAGATTGGCTGCGGACGCAGCTCGCTGTCGGCCAGCGGCGTTTCGCTGTTGCGCTCGGCGCGGCGGCTGAACAGCAGCATCAGCAGATCCTGGCTTTGTGCCGGCGTCAGCAACGTCTGCGGCGTGGCCTGGAAGCGCTGCAGGCTGTAATCCTCCAGCATGCGCTGCTCGTCGTGGCTCAGCGGCTGCTTGAGCGAGCTTTCAAGCAGCTGCAGCGTCGGCGCGCTGTGCTGGCTCAGCGTCTGGCGCACCTGTAAAAACTGCGTCAACAGTGGGAAGTGGCGCGAGGGAACCGGGTCGCCGCTTTTCAGATTGACCAGTTTCAGCGTGTCGGCCAGCACTTTTACCGGTGATTCCCCGGTGGCGGCGGCAAGGCGTGTGACCTGCTGGTTGAGCGCCTGCTGTTCGGCCGGTAACAGGGTACGATCGGTGGTGCGCGTCTGCTGTGGCTGCGGGATCGCCATCTGGCCGTTCTGCAACATGGTCAGCACCTGACGCAGCTGATCCTGGCTCAGCGCGCTTAATACCGTCTGATTAAACTGCTGACGGATAAAGTCGCTCACCGCCTGACGATTGTTGCCCTGCGGCAGCTTTTCCAGCAGCTGCTGCAACAGCTGACGCGTGGCGTGGCTGTTCTGCACTTGCGTCAGACGGCTGTTGAGATGCTGCTCCGCCGCCGGAAAGTGGCGCGACTGCAGTTCGGCATCATTTTTCACGCCCACTTCATGGCGTATGCCAGCCCACAGTTCGGGCGCTTTCAGCGTGCTGAGTGACATGATACGGACGATCAGGCGTTCCAGCGTGGTGCGCTGGGCCGGGGAGAGCGGCTGGTCGCCCAGTGCCGCGCCGGGGCGGCCGGTGCCGTTAGCCGGGTTAACAGAGGAACGATCGCCCGCGGGCACACCGGGACCGCTGAGAGGTTGCATGGCGGAATCCTTGAAAACGAGTCAGATCCGGGTGCGCCGGAAAAACGATGGCACATGATAGCAAAAGCCCCCGGGAAATCCACGGGGGCGGCAGGGAGAAAAACAATAAGACACGGATTTATTCGGCGGCGGCCAGCTTCATACGCTTGCGACGCCAGCGCTTCCACAGCGGCGGCACCATCAGCACGGCGACAGCCAGCACCAGCAGCACTTTACAGATCAGGCTTTCCCACAGAATTGGCAGGTTGCCGTTACTGATTGACAGCGCGCGGCGTAGGTTTTGCTCCAGCATTTCGCCCAGTACAAAGCCGAGAATCAGCGGTGACATCGGGAAATCCATCTTGCGCAGGATATAGCCGAAAATGCCCAGCCCGACCATCAGCAGCAGGTCAAAGGTGGTGCTGTGCACCGCATACACGCCCACTGCCGAAATCGCGGCAATTGCCGGTACTAGGAACCACAGCGGAATGGTCAGCATGCGCGCAAAGATGTTGATCATCGGAATGTTCATGATCAGCAGCATCACGTTACCGATCAGCAGCGCGGCGATCAGCCCCCAGACGATGTCCGGCTGCTCGGTAAACATCGCCGGACCGGGCGTGATGTTATACAGCGTCAGCGCGCCGACCATCACCGCCGTGGTGCCGGAGCCGGGAATGCCCAGCGTCAGCATCGGGATAAACGATCCGCAGGCTGAGGCGTTGTTCGCCGCTTCCGGCGCTGCCACGCCGCGAATGTCGCCCTTGCCAAACTGATCGCTGCCGCTGATTTTCTTCTCACTCATATAGGCAATGGCGCTGGCGATGGTGGCGCCTGCACCCGGCAGCACGCCGACAAAGAAGCCAATGAACGAGGAGCGCAGCGTTGCGCCGGTAGCCTGCGCCGCTTCTTTCATGTTGAACAGCATGCGGCCGCTGGCGCGCACCATTTTCTGGCCGCTGCTGGTGGATTCCAGCATCAGCAGAATTTCGCTCACCGAGAACAGGCCGATGACCACCACCACAAACTGAATGCCGTCCGAGAGATGCACGCTGTCGAAGGTAAAGCGATAGACGCCGGTGTTGGCATCAACGCCCACCGTCGCCATGCCGAGGCCAATCAGCGCAGCGAGGAACGACTTCAGCGGATTGTGGCTCATCATGCTGCCGAGACAGGCAATCGCGAACACCATCAGCGCGAAGTACTCTGCCGGACCAAACGCCAGCGACCAGTTGGCGAGGATTGGCGCAAACAGAATGATGCCGATGATGGCGATGGTTGAGCCGATGAATGAGCTGACCGCCGAGATCGACAGCGCCACGCCGGCTTTGCCCTGCTGCGCCATCGGATAGCCATCCAGCGCGGTCATGATCGCGCCGGCATCCCCCGGCACGTTAAGCAGAATCGACGAGATGCGCCCGCCATATTCGCAGCCGATGTACACCGTTGCCAGCAGGATCAGCGCGGATTCCGCCGGTAAGTGCAGCGCAAACGCCAGCGGCATCAGGATCGCGACGCCGTTAATCGGGCCAAGCCCCGGCAGCAGGCCGACGATGGTGCCGATAAAGCAGCCAATCAGGGCGATCATCAGGTTTTCCGGCGTCATGGCGACGGCGAAACCCTGCATCAGAAAAGACCAGGTATCCATAATTGACTCCTGTTAACTGAACCAGCTGCCGACCGGCAGCGTAACGTCCAGCAGACGATCGAAGGCGTAAAACAGCGCCACACCCATTACCACACCGGAGAGGACGGCTGCCCACCAGCGTGCGCCAAACAGCATGCCGATGCCGAAGGTCAGCAGCGTGGTACACAGGGCAAAACCCAGCTTCTCAAACAGCCAGCCGTACACCATCAGCATTACGCACAGCGCCAGCAGCTTTTTCAGCGTTGCCGCCACCGGCCACTGTACGGCGTCCGGCTTGCGCAGCAGCATCATCACCGCGCAGATCGCCATCAGACCGAGCAGCAGCAGCGGGAAAGGGCGTGGACCAACCGGCTCGTAGCTGTACTCGCTTTGAATCTGCCAGGCGATAACCATCCCGACGATGCAGAGCACCAGCCACACCGCCGCAAAGATACGATCGCTCATCTGTGCCTCCGTTATTTCGCCAGGCCGAACGATTTCGCCTGTTCACGGTAATCTGCCACCTGTTTCTTGACGTAGGCGTCCAGCTCGCTACCGAACAGGTTGAACTCAAACAGGCCGCGCAGATCGCGCTGCTGCTGAAACTCTTTGGTGGTCACCAGTTTTTTAAACGTCTGTTCCCACCACTGATAATCGGCATCGCTGACTTTGGGGCCGAGGTAATAGCCGCGAATAATCGGCCACTCGACGTTGAAGCCCTGCTCTTTGGCGGTCGGGATGTCAGCCAGCTCACCCGGCAGACGTTTATCGCTCATTACCGCCAGCACGCGCATCTTGCCGCCCTGCAGGTGCGGCACCATTTCACTCATGTCGCCTGATACCACCTGGATGTGGTTGCCGAGCAGCGCGGTAACCGGTTCGCCGCCGCCTTCAAACGCCACATAGCGCATTTTGCGCGGATCGATACCGGCTTCCCGCGCCAGCAGCGCGGTTTTCATCCAGTCCTGGCTGCCGATCGACGCGCCGGCGCCGACCACCACTTTGGTCGGATCCTGTTTCATCGCCTCCAGCAGCTCGCCCAGCGTTTTCCACGGCGCGTCAGCGCGCACGGCGACCATGCCGTAGTCCGTGCCAATCGCCGCCAGCCACTTCACGTCATCCACTGAGTAACGACCAAACTTGCCCTGCGACAGGTTCAGCAGCGACCCGCCGGAGAAGGCCACCAGCGTGCCTGCTTCGGCGGGCCGCTGCGCAATGATGGCGTTGTAAGCCACGGCACCGACGCCGCCCGGCATGTAGGTCACGCGCATCGGCGTGGTGATCTGCCCGGTTTCCTGCAGCGAAACCTGGATCAGTTTACAGGTCAGATCAAAACCGCCGCCGGGTTTGGCCGGGGCGATACATTCGGTCCGCTCGGGTGCCGCAGCCTGTGCCGCAGAAAGAGAAAAAGCCAGCAGGGTCGTGGCGAAGGCGGTGCGCATTGTTTTTTTCATCTGTCGCTCCATTGTTTCTTCCAGAGTGTGATTGCCACCGAACATTCGGGGTTGCTGAATTGTTAAAACAGCAACCTTTCATTTACCTTTCAGCCATCGGCAAAACTAACAGGATGTGATATGCGTCTCTTACTGGTGGAAGATACCGTCGAGCTGGCCAACTGGCTGCAGAAAGCGCTGACGCAAAAAGGCTTCGCCGTGGACTGGGTGGCCGACGGGGTGGCGGCGGACCATGTGCTGCAAAGCGAAGACTATGCGCTGGTGGTGCTGGATGTGTCGCTGCCGCGGCTGGATGGCCTTGCGGTGCTGGCGCGCCTGCGCAAGCGCGGGCAACACGTGCCGGTGCTGCTGCTCACCGCACAGAGCGCGCTGCAGCAGCGCGTGCAGGGACTGAATGCCGGCGCCGATGATTACCTCACTAAACCGTTTGAGCTGGACGAGCTGGACGCGCGGCTGCGCGCGCTGTTGCGCCGCAGTCAGGGGCAGGCAACGCAGACGCAAAGCCTTGGCCAGCTGGAGCGCGATGCGGAAGGCTATTTCCTGCTGAATCACAAACCGCTGCCGCTGACGCCGCGCGAGGCCAGCGTGCTGTCGACGCTAATGCAGCGTCCGGGACGGCCGGTTTCGCGCCAGCATCTGTACGAGCAGACCTTCACGCTGGCGGATGAGGCCAGCCCGGAGAGCATTGAGCTGTATGTGCATCGGGTACGCAAAAAGCTGGCGGGCAGCGACGTGGCGATCGTCACGCTGCGCGGCCTCGGCTACAGCCTCGAGGTTCAGCCGTGCGACTGATTCACTCGCTGCGCGGCGAATTGCTGGCATGGCTGGGGGTGCCGCTGCTGCTGCTGTGGGGATTGTCGGTCTACACCCACTATCAGAGCGCGCTGCAGGCGGCAAATCAGGCTTACGATCGCTCGCTGCTGGCCTCGGCGCGCACCGTGGCCGAGCGGCTGGTGGTACGTCATCAGCGGCTGGAGGTGGATGTGCCGTGGGTGGTGCTGGACAGCTTTGAGCGCAACATGAACGACCAGCTGTTCTACCAGGTGATTTCGCCTGAAGGGCACACGCTGTCCGGCTACCCTGATTTACCGCTGGTGCCGGGCAACGCGCCGCTGTCCGATGTCTATCCGGCGCTGGTGCATTTCTACGATGCGCACTACCGCAAGCAGCCGATTCGCGTGGCCGCGCTGTGGCAGCCGGTGAACGAGGAAGGCGTGCAGGGCATGGCGCTGGTGCTGGTGGCGGAAACGCTTAACTCACGCCACGCCTTTGCCGACAGTCTGCTGCGCACCGCGCTGATCAGCCAGAGTTTTCTGGTGCTGATCACGCTGCTGCTGGCCGGGCTGCTGCTGCGGAAAGTGCTGCGCCCGCTGCGCCGGCTGTCGCGCATGATGCTGCGCCGTGCGCCGGGCGAACTGACGCCGCTGCCGTCGCTGCTGCCGTGGTCCGAACTGCAGCCGCTGATCGTCGCCTTCAACCGCCATCTGGAGCGGCTGCGCGGGCTGCTGGCGCGGCAGGAGCGCTTTAGCGCAGATGTGTCGCACCAGCTGCGCACGCCGCTCACCATCCTGAAAACCCAGGTCGGC
This sequence comes from Pantoea sp. Pa-EAmG, assembly GCF_030024295.1. Lineage (NCBI taxonomy): Bacteria > Pseudomonadati > Pseudomonadota > Gammaproteobacteria > Enterobacterales > Erwiniaceae > Pantoea > Pantoea sp. Pa-EAmG. The sequence goes on along the minus strand of NZ_JASEWO010000090.1, from coordinate 9,453 downwards.
GTCGCGCTCAGCAGCGACGACCCGCAGCAGTGGCGCGAAAGCCTGCAGGGCATGCGCCACACGCTGGACGACACCGTTCAGCTCACCGATCGCCTGCTGCAGCTGGCGCAAATCAAGGCGCGCCATGGCGAAGACAAGCCTTTCAGTGAGGTTAACCTGAGCGACATCGTGCAGCAGGCCTGTTTTAGCGGTTATGCGGCGGCGCGGCGTAAACAGATCGACCTGGGGTTTGAAGAGCAGGCGGCGAGCCAGGTGCAGGGCGATGCGCTGTTGCTGGCCGAGCTGTGCGCCAATCTGCTGGACAACGCCATCAAATACACGCCACACGGCGGCACGGTGACCGCGCGGCTGCGGCAAAAGGTGCTGGAGATTGAAGACAGCGGGCCGGGCATCGCGGCGGATCAGCAGCGGCAGGCGCTGCAGCCGTTTGGCCGGCTCGATCACGCCAGCCAGCCCGGCGCGGGCATTGGACTGGCGCTGGTGCAGGATATCTGTGCCTGGCACGGCGCGCAGCTGCAGCTGGACCGCAGCCCGCAGCTGGGCGGACTGCGGGTGACGGTTAGCTTTCGCTGATCGGCGGAGCCATCGCGCGCGCTTTACGCAGCGGAGTTTTCAGCCGCTGCGCCAGGATCACCCCGACCAGCGTCAGACCGCCGCCAATCCAGTGGTAAGCATGCAACTGTTCGTGCAGGAACAGCACGGCAATAAGGGCGGTAAACACCGGCACTACATTCATGAAAATACTGGTGGTGCTGGCGCCGAGGCGCTGCACGCCAAGGATCCACAGGAACGGCGCCACAATCGAGGCAAACAGCCCGGCGAACAGCACCAGCGGAATATTGTCGGCGTTCAGCGCCACCTCCGGCGCGTGCCAGAAGCCGGGCAGCAGCAACAGCACGCCGAAGAAGATTTGCACATACAGGCTTTGCCACGTTGGCAGCGGGATTGCCCAGCGCTTCGTCAGTACGCCATACAGCGCGTAGGAGGTTGAGGCCGCCAGCATCATCAGCTCGCCGTTGCCGAGGCGCTGACTCAGCAGCTGTGCCGGGTTGCCGGCGCTCACCAGCCACACCAGCCCGGCAAACGACAACAGGCCGCCAATCAGAATGCCGCGCGTCGGCGCAAGGCGCAGTACCACCAGGCTGAGCAGGATGGTCAGCAGCGGAATGGTGGCGCCGAGAATCCCCATCATCACCGCCGAAACGCTGTGTGCCGCATAATAGGCGAGGCTCTGGTACAGCACCATGCCGAGCAGGCCCAGCACCAGCAAGCGCCACAGCTGGGTTTTGATGGTGTGACGATGGCGCCATACGCCCGGCAGGCAGAACGGCGTGAGTACCAGCAGCGCCAGCAACCAGCGGTAAAAAGAGATGGCAGCAGGATCGATGCTGCCGGCAGACAGCTTGCTGACGATGGTGTTGATCGACCAGATCAGCACCGCCACCAGCGGTAACAATAAGTTCATAGTACGGCTCCAAATGTAAATCGCGACTAGCTTACGTTTGACCGGTTTAAAGCAGATAGTTAAAATCGGACAAAATTCGTTAGTGACCGGACAGAATGAATCTTCAGGTTGAGTATCAGCCACCGCGCGACGCGCCGCTGCTGCGTTTTTTCATGCGCTATGAGCAAACCAACGCCAAAACTGAATACCTGCCGCACCAGCACGACTGGGGCCAGGCGATATTCGTCACCAGCCACGTGCTGGAGATGGAAGTGGAGGGCGAGCGGCTGCTGACGCCGGCCGAAATGCCGATCTGGATCCCGCCGGGCCAGCGCCACAGCAGCTACAACCACTGTCAGGCGCAGTTTCGCACCTTCAACCTTGCCGCGGATTTATGCGCCGGCATGCCGGAGAAAGCCTGCCTGCTGAGCGTGGACGCCATCGTGCACGCCATCATGAATGATTTTGCCCGCCGCGCGCTGGAGCAGCCGCAGAGCGACGCCGACTGGCGGCTGTGCGAAGTGCTGATTGATCGGCTGCGTCTTGCACCGGTGAACACCAGCTATCTGCCGATGTCCGACGATAAATTCCTCGCACCGATTCTGCGCGCGCTGGAAGAGAACCCGGGTGATAACACCACGCTGGCACAATGGGCGAAGCGCGTGTTTACCACCGAGCGTACGCTGGCGCGGCGCTGTCAGCAGCAGCTGCAGATGTCATTCAGCGAGTGGCGCCAGCGTTTACGCTTTTTGCGCGCGATTGCGCTGCTGGAGCAGGGCTGCAGCGTGCAGGGCATCGCCCACGAGCTGGGTTACAGTTCCGCCTCCGCGCTGATCGTGATGTTTCAGCAGCAGGCCGGCACCACGCCGGATCGCTATCGCAGTCGGTTAGGTTAATCCCCGGCTTTGTGCCATGATATGCCCCGTTTATTTCAAGCAGACAGGACCGCCGCCGTGAAAATTCTCGTCGATGAAAATATGCCCTACGCCCGTGAACTGTTCAGCCGCACCGGAGAGGTGGTGGCGGTGCCGGGCCGCCCGCTGCCGGCAGCCGAACTGCAGGATGCCAGCGCGCTGATGGTGCGCTCCGTCACCAAAGTGGATGCCGCGCTGCTGGCCGGCACGCCGGTGAAGTTTGTCGGCACCGCCACTGCCGGCACCGATCATGTCGATGATGCCTCGCTGGCGGCGGCCGGTATCGGCTTCTCGGCCGCGCCGGGCTGTAACGCGATTGCGGTGGTGGAATATGTGTTCTCCGCGCTGCTGCTGCTGGCCGAACGCGACGGCTTTGATCTGCGCGATCGCACCGTGGGCATCGTCGGCGTCGGTAACGTGGGCGGACGGCTGGCCAAACGCCTCGCCGCGTGGGGAGTAAAAACCCTGCTGTGCGATCCGCCGCGCGCCGATCGCGGCGATGACGAAGATTTCCACTCGCTCGACACGCTGGTGGCACAGGCCGATATCCTGACCTTTCATACGCCGCTGTTTAAAGACGGCCGCTACAAAAGCTGGCATCTGGCCGATGCTGCACTGCTGATGGCGCTGCGCCCCAACACCATCCTGATCAATGCCTGCCGGGGTCCGGTGGTGGATAACGCCGCGCTGCTGGAGGTGCTCCGGTTGCGTAACGATCTCAGCGTGGTGCTGGACGTGTGGGAACCGGAGCCGGATCTCAACCTCGATCTGCTGGACAAGGTCGATATCGCTACCGCGCATATCGCCGGTTATACCCTTGAAGGGAAAGCGCGCGGCACCACCCAGGTGTTTGAGGCGTGGAGCGAATTTATTGGTCAGCCGCAGCAGGTGGCGCTGGACACGCTGCTGCCGCGCCCCGAGTTTGGCACCCTTACGCTGCACGGCAAGCTCGATCAGCCGACGCTGAAACGCCTGGTGCATCTGGTGTATGATGTGCGCCGCGACGATGCGCCGCTGCGCAAAGTGGCCGCGCAGCCGGGCGAATTTGATCGCCTGCGCAAGCAGTATGTCGAGCGCCGCGAGTGGTCTTCGCTGCAGGTGATCTGTGATGAGGCGGAGAGCGCGGCGCTGCTCAATCAGCTTGGCTTCAGCGCCACGCTGCAGGCGAATCACTAATCTCTGATTTTTCTGAATTAATGGGCGATGCATGTCATCGCCTCTCTTTTTTATGTCATTGTCTGGAGTAAACCAACATGTCTGACGGCTGGAATATTGCGCTACTGGGCGCGACAGGCGCAGTAGGGAACGCTGTACTGGAACTGCTGGCGGAACGCCAGTTCCCGGTTGGTGAGTTGTATCTGCTGGCGAGTGAAAACAGCGCCGGCGAAAGCGTGCGCTTTGACGGCCGCTCGCTGCGCGTGCAGGACGCGGCGGAATTTGACTGGTCGCAGGCGCAGCTGGCGTTCTTTACCGCCGGTCGCGAGGCGTCGGCGCGTTATGCCGAAGAAGCCGCCAGCCAGGGTTGCCTGGTAATCGACAGCAGCGACCTGTTCGCGCTGGAGCCGGACGTGCCGCTGGTGGTGCCGGATGTCAATCCACAGGTGCTGGCGGATTACCGCAATCGCAACATCATTACCGTGGCCGATGCGCTGGTGAGCCAGCTGTTAAGCGCCATCAAACCGCTGGTGGATACCGCCGGTTTAGGCCGTCTGCAGGTGACCAATCTGGTGTCGGTCTCCAGCCACGGTAAAGCAGCAGTTGATGGACTGGCCGGTGAGAGCGCGCGGCTGCTGAACGGCGTACCGGCCGATGAGCACTATTTTGGCCGCCAGCTGGCGTTCAACCTGCTGCCGCAGCAGGCGGACAGTGCCGGCAGCGTGGCGAGCGAGCGCCGGCTGGTCGATCAGGTGCGTAAAGTGCTGCAGGACGAAGGATTACCGATTGCGGTAAGCAGCGTGCAGGCGCCGGTGTTCTACGGCAACGCGCAGATCGTCTATATCGAAAACCTGCGGCCGCTGTCGGCGGAGGAAGCGCGTGACGAACTGGCGCGCGCCGACGATATCAGCCTGAGCGACGACGGTGATTACCCGACGCCGGTCAGCGACGCCTCCGGCAGTGAAGCACTGAGCATTGGCAGCGTGCGCAACGACTACGGTATCCCGGAGCTGCTGCAGTTCTGGTCGGTGGCCGACAACATCCGCTTCGGCGGCGCGCTGATGGCGGTGAAAACCGCAGAGAAGCTGGTGCAGGAGTATCTGTATTAATGCTGGAAGACGCGACCCCGTTTAAGCTGGCGCTCGGCATTGAGTATGACGGTAGCCGTTACTACGGCTGGCAGCGCCAGAATGAAGTACGCAGCGTGCAGGAAAAGCTGGAAAAAGCGCTGGCGAAAGTGGCCAATCACCCGGTGAGCGTGTTCTGCGCCGGACGCACCGACGCGGGCGTGCACGGCACCGGCCAGGTGGTGCATTTTGAGACCACCTCCTCGCGTGCCGACAGCGCCTGGACGCTGGGCGTGAACGCCAACCTGCCGGACGATATTGCGGTGCGCTGGGTGAAAGCGGTGCCGGAAAGCTTTCACGCGCGCTTCAGCGCCACCGCGCGCCGTTATCGCTACGTGATTTACAACCAGCGGCTGCGCCCGGCGATTCTCGGCAACGGCATTACCCATTTTTATCATCCGCTGGATGCGGAAAAGATGCACCGCGCCGCCCAGGCTTTACTGGGCGAGAACGATTTTACTTCGTTCCGTGCGGTGCAGTGCCAGTCGCGCACGCCGTGGCGCAACGTGATGCATCTCAACGTCACGCGCCTGGGGCCGTACGTGATTGTGGATATCAAAGCCAACGCCTTTGTGCATCACATGGTGCGCAATATCGTCGGCAGTCTGCTGGAGATTGGCTGCGGCAATCAGCCGGAAACGTGGATGGCCACGCTGCTGGCAGCAAAAGATCGCACGCTGGCGGCGGCAACGGCGAAAGCCGAAGGGCTGTATCTGGTGGCGGTGGATTACCCTGCTCAGTTTGCGTTACCTCAGCCTGCGCTGGGACCGTTGTTCCTCGCGGATTCATTTTAATCGGAAAGTGTCAGGGAGTTAGCTGTTATGGAGTTTATCCACTTTATCGTCGATTTCATTCTGCACATTGACGTGCATCTGGCCGAGCTGGTGGCGCAGTACGGCATCTGGATTTACGCTATTTTGTTCCTGATTCTGTTCTGTGAAACCGGGCTGGTGGTTACGCCGTTCCTGCCGGGTGATTCGCTGCTGTTCGTCGCCGGTGCGCTGGCGGCGCTGCCGGGCAACGACCTCAACGTGCACCTGATGGTGACGCTGCTGGTGATTGCCGCGATCCTCGGCGACGCGGTTAACTACACCATTGGCCGGCTGTTTGGCGAAAAGCTGTTCAGTAACCCGAACTCGAAAATTTTCCGCCGCAGCTACCTCGACAAAACCCACGCGTTTTACGATCGCCACGGCGGCAAAACCATTATACTTGCGCGCTTTGTGCCAATCGTGCGAACCTTTGCCCCCTTTGTGGCGGGAATGGGACACATGTCTTATCGCCACTTCGCGCTCTTTAACGTGACAGGCGCGCTGCTGTGGGTCCTGCTATTCTCCTATGCCGGTTACCTGTTTGGTGACCTGCCGGTGGTGCAGGAAAACCTTAAGTTGCTGATTGTCGGCATCATCATTGTCTCGGTACTGCCAGGCGTGATTGAAGTGTGGCGTCACCGCCGCCAGGCGCGTCAGCACAAGTCGCAGTAAGCCTGTTACCAGATTTTTATCCACAGCGTGAACGGGTTGTGGTTTAATGAGCGACATTTACGGCCTGCTGAAGGTGATTTCAGCAGTCACAAGAAGACTGGACCAGGTCAGCATTAAACAGAAAGGTCATCAATGAGCTGGATTGAACGCATACTGAATAAAAGCACCACCACGCCAACGCGCAAAGCCAGTATCCCGGAAGGGGTCTGGACCAAATGCGATAGCTGCGGTCAGGTGCTGTACCGCGCCGAGCTGGAGCGTAACCTTGAGGTCTGCCCGAAGTGCGACCACCACATGCGTATGCACGCCCGTGAGCGTCTGCACAGCATGCTGGACGAAGGTTCTCTGGTTGAGTTAGGCAGCGAGCTGGAACCGAAGGATCTGCTGAAGTTCCGCGATTCTAAGAAGTACAAAGATCGTCTGGTTGCCGCGCAGAAAGATACCGGTGAAAAAGATGCACTGATCACCATGAAAGGTACACTGCATGGTATGCCGGTGGTGGCTGTGGCTTTCGAGTTCTCCTTTATGGGCGGCTCGATGGGTTCTGTGGTTGGCGCGCGCTTTGTGCGTGGCGTTGAACAAGCACTGGAAGATAACTGCCCACTGATTTGCTTCTCAGCCAGTGGCGGTGCGCGTATGCAGGAAGCGTTGCAGTCGCTGATGCAGATGGCGAAAACCAGCGCAGCCTTGGCGAAAATGCAGGAGCGCGGCTTGCCGTACATCTCCGTGCTGACTGACCCAACCATGGGCGGTGTGTCTGCCAGCTTCGCGATGCTGGGCGATTTGAACGTCGCTGAACCGAAAGCGCTGATTGGCTTTGCCGGTCCACGCGTTATCGAACAGACCGTGCGTGAAAAACTGCCACCGGGCTTCCAGCGCAGTGAGTTCCTGATCGAAAAAGGCGCGATCGACATGATCATCCGTCGTCCGGAAATGCGCTTTAAGCTGGCCAGCCTGCTGGCGAAAATGATGAACCTGCCGGCACCGCTGCAGGATGGTGATCGCCCGACTGCGGCTGAGCCGGAGAGCAACGAAGCCTGACAGGCAACCGAAAGGCGCAGAGTGATGCGCCTTTTTATTCATGCACCACATCGTAAAGAGCTAACAGGGCACATGGACACTCTTCACCTCCCGCAAGCCACGTCGCCTCTGGCCACGTGGCTTCATTATCTTGAGCATCTGCATTCTCAGGCTATCGATCTGGGCCTGGACCGTATTCAGCGCGTCGCCGCACGCCTCGACCTGCTAAAACCCGCTCCGTTTGTCTTCACCGTCGCCGGCACCAACGGCAAAGGCACTACCTGCCGTACGCTGGAAACCCTGCTGATGGCCGCAGGCTATCGCGTTGGCGTCTACAGCTCGCCGCATCTGGTGCGTTACACCGAACGCGTGCGCGTGCAGGGCGCTGAGCTGGATGAAGCCCGGCACAGCGCCAGCTTTGCCGCCATTGAGGCCGGACGCGGCGATATTTCGCTCACCTACTTTGAGTTTGGCACGCTGTCCGCGCTCAATCTGTTCCGTGAAGCGCAGCTGGATGTCGTGATTCTGGAAGTGGGGCTGGGTGGCCGGCTGGATGCGACAAACATTGTCGACGCCGACGTGGCGGTGATCACCAGCATTGCGCTGGACCACACCGACTGGCTGGGGCCGGATCGCGCCAGCATCGGCCGCGAGAAGGCCGGCGTATTCCGCGGCGGTAAACCGGCGGTGGTCGGCGAGGCCGATATGCCCGACACCATTGCCCAGGTGGCCGCGGAGAAGGGTGCGCAGCTGTTACAAATTAACCGCGACTGGCAGTGGCAGCGCGAGGGCGACACTTGGACGCTGCAGGATGCCCAGGGTGAACTGCGCGATCTGCCGCTGCCCCAGGTGCCGCTCCCCAATGCGGCCACCGCCATTGCGGCGCTGCGCGCTTCCGGCCTGACGGTGAGCGAGACGCTGATTCGTCAGCATCTGCCGCTGGCGATTCTGCCGGGACGTTTCCAGACGGTCAGCACCGCGCCGCGCGTGATCCTTGATGTGGCACACAATCCGCATGCGGCTTATTATCTGGCTTCACGTCTCGCTGAGCTGCCGGTACACGGCACGGTGCATGCGGTGGTTGGCATGCTGCACGACAAGGATATCGCCGGGACGCTGGCCGCGCTGGCACCGCAGGTTAACCGCTGGTACTGCGCGCCGCTCGACGGCCCGCGCGGCGCGTCCGCTGATGAGCTGATGGCGCATCTGCAGGGCGGCAGCGCCTGGCAGAGCGTTGAAGCCGCGTGGCAGGCGGCGCGGCAGCAGGCTCAGCCCGACGATGTGATTCTGGTGTGCGGCTCGTTCCACACCGTGGCGCAGGTAATGCAATCGATGGCAGCGGAGAACGGCAGTGGCAAGTAAGTTTCAGAATCGTTTAGTGGGCACGGTGATTCTGGTGGCGATTGGCGTCATCGTGTTGCCGGGTCTGCTGGACGGTAAGAAAAAGCATTATAAAGAGGAGTTCGCGGCGATTCCGCTGGTGCCAAAGCCTGACGATCAGCAGGACAGCGAAATGGTGCCGCCAGTGACGCAGCCGCTGCCGTCGCAGCCGCCGGAAGGTGCGAGCGCGGCGCAGCAGGCGCCCGCCAGCAGCGCAACGCAGAGCAGTGCCGCCAGCGGCAGCACGCAGCCAGCGCAAAACAGCCAGCCCAGCGTCGTGACGCCGCCGCCGGTGCACCAGCAGCAGAAACCGGCAGAGCAGGTGAAGCCGAAGCCGGTCGAGCAGCCCAAGCCTAAACCGGTGGAGCAGCCGAAACCGAAGCCGGCAGAACAACCGAAAGCGACAGAACAGCCAAAAACTACAGAGCAGCCTAAAGCGGCGGAAACGCCGAAGCAGAGCGAACCGGCCGCGCCAGCAGGACAGGCGTATGTGGTACAGCTCGGCGCGCTGAAGAACGCCGCCAAAGTGAATGAGATCGTGGCACAGCTGCGGCTCTCCGGCTATCGCGCCTTTACCGTGCCGTCGACGCCGGTGCAGGGGCAGATCACCCGCATTTACGTCGGGCCGGATGCGTCCAAAGCGAAACTGCAGGGTGCCCTCGGCGAGCTGAAAGGCATCTCCGGCCTCGGCGGCGTTGTGAAGCCGTACAGCACACGCTGATCATCTGATAAGCCGCGCCGATATCAGAAACAGGCGCGGCTTTTGGCGTATTTTTTAGCGAAGCGTTACTGAAAATTTATGGAATATCAGCAGGTTAAATGGCTGATATCAACAAGGGCGAGGAAAGTTTTTTTCATCGCCCTTTTTCTCGGGACAGAACCGGAAAACCCTACGCAAACGTTTTCTTTTTCTGTTAGAATGCGCCCCG
>NZ_JASEWO010000010.1:0-51351 GCF_030024295.1 Pantoea sp. Pa-EAmG | reverse complement strand
ACGACCTGGTTGAAAGCGTGCAGGAAATGGCCGCCATTGAGCAGGTCCATGAATCACCGGACATAAACCGCATCCACCGTCATGAACTGCCGGATGTAAAGCTGATCAGAAAAAATGCGGGGCTAAAGCAAGCTGAGTTTGCCGATGCGATGGGCGTGAGCGTGGATCTTATTCGTAGCTGGGAGCAACACAGACGCAGCCCTACCGGACCAGCATTAAAAATGCTTTATCTCATTCAGCAGCAGCCCTTACTGATTAACGCATTACAGGCGTTGTAATCCCAGTTGCGCTACCGATTATTATCATGGCCTGGCAGATTGCCTGTTGCGGCGCTTTCAGCAACCACCAGACGGATTGAGCTCACAAACTTTAGCTGTGAGCTAAGGCATGTTTGAAGCTTATAACGTCTAATTCTGCTCCGACAGCTGGACCGCCATGGTATCGGCGTCGAGCGCCTCGAAGATGTGCGGTTCATCAGCGGGATAACAAATATAATCGCCGGGGAAGAGTTCGACCGGCGCGTCCATCGGGCCGACCCGCGCGCGACCGCGTGCCAGGATGATGTGTTCGACTGAACCCGGTGGATGCGGTTTTGACGCGCGCGGTGCGCCGGGCTGGCTGGTAATCAAGTACAGATCGCGGCGGCCGCCCGGCGGACAGCTGGCCAGTAGCGCGGCCTGAAAGTCCGCTAACTCTGCTGACACCACCATGCCTTCGCCACGCCGAATCACCTGCATCTTTTTCACTTCCGGCTCCATCAGCCGTGCAAACGGAATATTCAGCGCCACACACAGTGACCATAACGTCTCAATGCTGGGGTTACCGTTGCCTGCCTCCAGTTGCGACAGCGTTGACTTGGCGATGCCAGCGCGGCGCGCCACTTCCGTCAGCGAAAGTCCGGCGCGCTGGCGTTCGCGCACCAGTCCGGCGGCAATGATAGCAATGGGCGGGGTCACAATTACTCCTGTTCTTTATATCGAACGTTTTGTTCATCTTGTAAAACACGTACGGTGCGTTCATTATAACGGCTTTCTTGTTCGTTATGAGATCAAATTGTGATGCGTCTGGGTGCCGTACCGCTTGATCGCGGCGTATTGAAAGCGATCTTCCTTGTTTGTCTGGCCGACGGCATCGTTGGCCTCTCCTATGGTTCTCTTGCCGCTGCCGACGGTTTTCCGCTCTGGGTGCCGATTGCGCTCTCGACGCTGGTGCTGGCGGGTGCGTCCGAGTTTTTGTTTATTGGCATCGTGGCAGGCGGCGGCAGTCCGTTAACCGCTGCCGCAGCCGGTTTACTGGTCAACGCGCGTCATCTGCCGTTTGGCATTGCGGTGAAAGACCTGGTCGGGCAGGGCGGACGCAGCCTGCTGGGCTGCCATATCATGAATGACGAGAGCGTGGTGTTCGGTATTTCACAGCCGAAGCTGGCGCAGCGTCGGGCGGCTTACTGGGTTTGCGGACTGGGTATTTTTGCCATCTGGCCGCTCACGGTGATTGCCGGTGCGGTGATTGGGCGCTTTATTCCTGATGTGTCGGCGATTGGCCTGGACGCGGTGTTTCCGGCCATCCTGATCGCGCTGATTTTCCCGGCGCTGCGCCAGCGTCGCACGCGCATTCCGGCCACCCTCGGGGCACTGCTGTCCGTGCTGGCGACGCCTTTTGTGCCAGCCGGTATGCCGGTGCTGTTTTCTTTACTCGGTTTGCTGAGCTGGCGGGAGCGCAAAGATGCAAAATAGTTTAGTGATTGCCGGCATCGCGCTGCTGGCTGCAGGGACGTATGCGATTCGCTTTGCCGGTTACCGGCTGGGCAGCCGGATGCACATGTCAGAACGTGTGCGCAACATGCTGTCCGACGCGGCAACGGTGCTGCTGCTGGCTGTCGCTGTCACCACCGCGCTGTTTGAGGGCACCGATTTCGCCGGCGTCGCACGGCTCACCGGCGTGTTGTTCGCGGTGTTTCTCGCCTGGCGTCGCGCGCCATTGATACTGGTAATCATCGGTGCGGCGGTGATGACGGCGCTGCTGCGCTATTTTGGCGTACCGTAAGCGGCGGCGTGATGACCGGCGCAAAGATGACGGCGCACTGGCACCTGCTTTGCAGCTATGATTAGGGATAGAGAGTACAACAAGGACAACGCGAAAATGGTGATTAACTGCGTGGTGTATCGCCACGGCAAACGCGAAGAGCATGTCGAAGTCGATCAAATCAGCGAAGTGCTGAAAGAGGAAAAATCGTTCGTCTGGCTTGGCCTGTATCAACCCGATCCGGCGTTCATGCAAACGCTGCAGGAAGAGTTTAGCCTGCATGAGCTGGCGATTGAGGATGCGCTGGTGGCGCATCAGCGTCCCAAGATTGAGCAGTACGGCGAATCGGTATTTATCGTGGTGAAAACCGCACACATGGAAGATCGCCAGCGCATCAGCTTTGGCGAAACCCACTTTTTCCTCGGCAAAAATTTTCTGATTACCGTGCGTCACGGTTCGGTTGAGGGCTATAAAGCGATCCGCGCTAAAGCCGAGAAAAATCATGCCATGCTGTGCCAGGGACCCGGCTATGCGCTCTACTGCATTCTCGATTTTATCGTCGACAACTACAGCAAAATCACCGAATCGCTGAGTGAACGTATTGCTGACCTGGAAGACGGCATGTTCACCACCCGCTTTGACAGCGTCACGCTGGAGAATGTCTACCACTTGCGGCGTCAGCTGCTGTCGTTGCGCAATGCGGCGATGCCGGTGACAGAGATCTGCCCGCAGCTGGTGCGCTTCCATGAAGATATCATCCCGAAAAATCTGCGCGCCTATCTGCGCGACGTGCAGGATCACGCGCACCACGTCATGATTGATGCCGAAGACATGCGCGAAACGCTGGCCAGCGCCATGCAGGTGAATCTGGCGCTGGTCTCGGTACAGCAGAGTGAGGTGAATAAAAAGCTGGCCGGCTGGGGGGCAATACTGATTGTGCCGACTATCATCTTCAGTATGTACGGTATGAACTTCTCAGACATGCCAGAGCTGCACAGCCACTTTGGCTATCCGGCGGCGCTGGCGGTCACGCTGGTGATCTGTTTCGTTATGTGGTGGCGGCTGAAAAAAGCGGGCTGGCTGTAAGCATGATGGCCTGCGCGCGCTGTCACCAGACGCGCAGGCCAGGGCGATTTCAGCCTGAAATCGCCAGGCCCAATCTGCCTCAATGCGCGCTGGCAGTAGGGCGCACCGTGATCTCATTGACATCAACTTCGCCAGGCTGATTAATGGCCCAGCTCACCGCCTGCGCAATGGCTTCGGGTTTTAACGTAATCTGACGATAGCTCTGCATGGCCACGCGTGCGGTCTCGTCAGTGATGGTGTCCGCCAGTTCCGATTCCACCACGCCGGGATTAATGACCGTCACACGCAGCTGGCGCGATTCCTGACGCAGGCCATCCGAGATGGCGCGAACCGCGAATTTTGTGGCGCAGTACACCGCTGCCGTCGGCGATACCGCCAGCGCACCAATCGAGGCGATATTGATGATATGGCCGCTTTGCTGCGATTCCATGACTGGCAGCACGGCAGCAATACCGTAAAGTACGCCACGCACGTTGACGTCGAGCATACGGTCCCATTCATCCACCTTCAGCGAACTGAGCGGCGACAGCGGCATGACGCCGGCATTGTTGATCATCACATCAACCCGGCCATATTTATCGCGGGCAAAATCGGCCAGCTGCTGCGTATCGGCACGCTGCGTCACGTCGGTGGCCAGATAATCCAGTTGCGCGCCGCTGGCACGCAGTTCATCACACAGTATTGCCAGCCGATCGGTACGGCGCGCGCCGAGCACCAGTTTATGCCCCTGACTGGCCAGCAGACGTGCTATCGCTTCGCCGATGCCGCTGCTGGCGCCGGTCAGAATAATCACTTTCGCATTGGAATGAGCCATGATGGTTTCCTCGTGTTGGTTGACGAGGCTATTGTGGAAAACGCCGGCTAAAGCGAACAGACCGGATTGTGGCGCATCATTGCCTGATTCTCTCGTCACTATTGTGAGTAAGAAAGAAACCTGGCTATGCTTTGCCTGAACCTCTCACCGGAAACCCGTTATGTCGCAAACCGTACAACAGCAGACCTGCGCGCTGCTGCGCCAGCTGGCACCGCAGGAAGGTTACACGGCCTCACTGCTCGACAGCGTGCGCTTTATGCGTGCCGACCGGCAGTGGGCGCGTACGCCGGTTCTTTATGAGCCGAGCATCATCATTATCTGTCAGGGCTCGAAGCGGGCGTTTCTTGCCGACAAAATGTATCGCTACGACGCACAGCACTATCTGGTGTTGTCGGTGCCGCTGCCGTTCTCCGCTGAAACTGAAGCGACCTCCGCCGAACCGTTGCTGGGGCTGGCTATTCGTCTGGATGCGGCCACGCTGGCGCGCCTGGTGACGCAGGTCGCAGCGGCAGACATTCCGCTGGCGGAGACACCAGCCAGCATTATTTCGACGCCGGTAAATGAGACGCTGGCGGACAGCACGCTGCGCCTGTTGCAGGCGCTGAGCGATCCGCTGGAAGCGCAGGTTTTAGGCCCGGCACGGGTAGAAGAGATTTGCTTTCGTGTGTTGCTGGGTGAGCAGGGCGGTGCGGTGCGCGCAGCGCTGACCTATCAGGGGCATTTTGGCCGCATCGCGCGGGCGCTGCAGCGCATTCATGCTGACTGGCAGCAGCCGCTGGATGTGCCGCATCTGGCCAGCGAAGCGGGCATGAGCGTTCCGCGCTTCCATCTGCATTTCAAAAGCGTCACGCAGACCTCGCCGATTCAGTATCTCAAGTCGCTGCGGCTGCATCAGGCGCGTTTGATGATGATTCGCGATAATCTCACCGCCGCCGGTGCCGCCGCACGTGTCGGTTACGAAAGTGATTCACAGTTTAACCGGGAGTTTAAGCGGATGTTTGGTCGCACCCCAGCTGACGAGGCGCGGGTGATGAAACGCGCCTTTGCGCTGCTGCCGCCGGAACAATTATCCGCGCGGCTACAGGCACATTAGGTCAGTACGCGATGACGATTGCCGCCACCACACCAATCCAGAACAGCAGGCTGGCAGCCAGTGCCAGCTGGCACAGTAACCGGCGGGAAAAATTCAGCAGCGCACTGAGGCGCGGCGATAACATTAATACCATAATCATCCCTCACAACAGCCAGCAATTCATCAGCGCAGCCCCATCACGGCAACCACCAGCAGAATCCAGAAAAATGCACAACCTGTTAGCAGAAAACGCCAGACAAGATGGCGTTCGGGAGTCAGCAGCGTGTGCAGACGCATACGAAGAAGCAGTGGCATAGCGACCTCAAATCAGAAAGTTTTATAGGGAATATCCGGCAGCTGAGAACAGAAAATTCTGTCAGCGAATAAGAACATTCTGACGTGTTATAAGGCCGCGAAACGACAAGACCAGTCTTGAAAACAGGCTGAGAAATTCCTTAGCAGGCAGGCAATAGCCACAGCGGACATCAGGTGCCGCTGTGACCATCTGGCACAGCAAAGCCGGTTACACGCTGCGCGTGACGCCGCCGTCCACGCGAAGATTCTGCCCGGTGATATAAGCCGCGCCGGGCGAAGCAAGAAACGCAATGGTAGCCGCCACTTCTGCAGCCGTGCCGTAGCGCTGCATGGGCACGCTGTCGCGCCGTTCATCCGTTTTCGGCAGGCTATCAATCCAGCCTGGCAGGACGTTGTTGATACGAATATTCTCAGCTGCGTAGGTGTCGGCAAAGATTTTACTGAAAGAAGCCAGACCGGCACGGAACACGGCCGAGGTCGGGAACATGTCGGTGGGTTCAAACGTCCATGCCGATGAGATATTGATGATACTGCCGCCACCCTGCTGCTGCATGATCGGCGTGACCAGACGTACAGCGCGCACCACGTTGAGGAAGTAGGTTTCCATTCCCTGCTGCCACGCATCATCGCTTAATTCGAGGATTGGCGCGCGCGGACCGTGACCGGCACTGTTAACCAGCACGTCAATACGTCCCCAGCGCGCCAGAGTGGCATCAATCAGGTGCTGCAAATCGTCCACTGACTGATTCGAACCGGTAATACCGAGCCCGCCCAGACGATTCGCCAGCGCCTCGCCTTTGCCGGAGGAGGAAAGAATCGCGACCCTGAAACCCTCGCTGGCCAGCTTCTCCGCTGCCGCTGCGCCCATACCGCTGCCACCTGCGACAATTACCGCAACTTTTTCTACTGTCATGTGAGTAACCTCATCAATTAAATATCCTGTGATGCCAGTATAATGGCCGGGAGATGCCGCAGAGAGTCAGCTCAGCTGGCAATTGACGATAGGAAAACTACAGGATGAATCAGGGCTTTCAGGCATTACCGTCGCTGAATGCACTTCGGGTATTTGAAGCCGTGACGCGGCACCTTAATTTTCGCCTCGCCGCTGAAGAGCTCGGCGTGACGCAGGGTGCGGTTGCGCAGCATATTCGCGGTCTCGAGGCCAGCCTGGGCCTGAAACTGTTCGATCGGTTGCCGCGTTCGCTGGCGCTGACCGCTGCCGGTGCAGGCTATGCGGTGCACATTCGACAGGCATTTGAGCTGATTGATGAGGCGACGCGCACGCTGCGCCCGGAGCCGGATCGCCTGACGCTGAGCGTAACACCGACCTTTGCCAGCCGCTGGATGCTGCCGCGTTTACCGGCATTTACCGCGGCCTGGCCGGATATCGACCTGCGCGTGCTGGCCTCTGAACGGCTGGTGCAGTTTCACCATGAAGGCGTCGACCTGGCGGTGCGCTATGGCCGGCCGCCGTTTGGTAGCGGGCTGGAGGCCACGCTGCTGTTTAGCCAGACGGTGCTGGCGGTGGTCAGCCCGGCGCTGCTGGCACAACACGATGATGCAGCGCAGCCAGAAAATTGCCTGCGCTATCCGCTGCTGCACGATGGCCATCACCTGTGGCCGGCGTTCCTGGCGTTTATGTTCCCCGGCCAGTCGCTGCAGCATCAGCATCATCTGCGCTTCAACCAGACCGCGCTGGCGCTGGAAGCGGCGCTGAGTGGTCAGGGTATCGCACTGACCAGCCCGCATTTTGTGCAGAACGATCTGGCCAGCGGTCGGCTGGTTCCCGCCTGGCATCGTGAGATGCCCGTTGATGCCGGCTGGTATCTGGTGGCTCCGCGTCGTCCGCGTGAGCAGGCAACGGTGAGTGCGGTTCGTGCGTGGCTACTCAGTCAGGCGGAGCAGAGCAAAGATTGATGGCTGAGCAACGCGATGCTTTTATGTTCAATAACAAAATCAGTAAAACTGATGATCGTCTGCGAATTATGAATGTTATAACTGACTGAGCATGCATTTTATAAGGTTTATCCTGCACAGGCAGGGTTTTAGAAAAATATCACGCAAATTCAGCTATTAAGGAAAGGAATTGTGCGTTGCAATCTGCTGAGGGCTGTGAATAAATAAAACGCTGAATTTCATAAAAATGCCATAACGGCCAGGCGACAGCCTGCATAACCGTATTACCACCATGACCGATCATAAAATTCTTTTAGCCAGGGATATCAGCGCCAGAAGTGAAAGCATGCAGGCGCACCTCATCGCCATCCGGCGCGATATTCACGCACATCCGGAACTTGGTTTCGACACCGTCCGCACCGCAGCCATCGTGGAACAGGAGTTGCTGCGCCTCGGGCTGACGCCGCAAACCGGCGTGGGCCGCACCGGCGTGATGGTGGACATTACCGGCGCGCAGCCGGGCAGGACCGTGCTGCTGCGTGCCGATATGGATGCGCTGCCGATTCATGAGCAAACCGGCCTGCCGTTTAGCAGCATCTGGCCGGGTAAAATGCACGCCTGCGGCCACGATATCCACACGGCTACGCTGCTCGGCGTTGCAGCGATCCTCACGGACCTGCGCAGCCAGCTGCACGGCATGGTGCGGCTGATTTTTCAGCCGGCGGAAGAGACGCCAGAGAGCGGCGCGCAAGCCATGATTGCTGCCGGCGCAGCGGACGGCATTGATGTGGCGATCACGCTGCACAATAAACCAGAGCTGGCCGCAGGAGAAATCGCCCTGACGCGCGGTGCCAGCACCGCCTCCAGCGATGAATTCGACGTAGTGATTCATGGCAAATCCACCCACGCCGCCCGGCCGCACATGGGTACCGATCCGATCATTGCCGCCGCCAGCCTGGTAACGCAGCTGCAGACCATTGTGTCGCGCGAGCTCGATCCGGCGAACTCTGCTGTGCTGACGATTGGCCATATCCACGGCGGCACCACCCATAACATCATCTCCGACAGCTGCCTGATTCAGGGCACCATCCGCGCTAAATCACCGCAGGCGCGCGCTCACATGGAAGACGCTTTCCGCCGCATCTGTGCCGGTGTCGCACTGTCGCTCAATACGCGGATTGAGGTCAATTATCAGCGAGGCGTACCGCCGCTGATGAATGATGATGCGCTGATTGATGCACTGGAGCCGATTCTGTCGCACCAGTTCGGCAAGCCGGTGGTGGCAAAACCCAGCAGCAGCTTTGGCGCGGAAGATTTCTCGCTGTTTACCGAGCGTGTGCCGGGCTGTCAGATCCATATCGGCTCTGGCGCGCCGGGGCGCGACGACCATCTGCACAACTCCGACTATCAGCCGGACGAACGCAGCATTCACGCTGGCACACAGGCTCTGGCCCGTATAGCGATCGACTTACTCTCCTGATAATAATGAGGTTTTATGATGATGCGTAAAGGGCTGTTCTCCGCCTCCGCGGGCCTGTTGCTGCTGGCTTCTGCCGTGGTTCAGGCAAAAGATTTTGGCACGTTAAAATTCGCTACCGAAGCGGCCTATCCGCCGTTTAACCAGTCCACGCCGAGCGGCAAAATTGTCGGCTACGAGCCCGATATGGTGGCCGAACTGGCGAAACGCGCGGGATTCAAATATGAAATCGTCGCGCAAAAGTGGTCCGGACTGATCCCCGGCCTCGCTGATGGCAAATATGATGCAGTGGTCGATGCCGTCACCGTGACGCCAAAACGTCAAGAAGTGGTGGATTTTACCCATCAGTACACCGTGAGCGTTTCGGGCTTCGTCACGCTGAAGGGCAGCGCAGTGGATACCCTGCCGGGCAACGGTGAAGTGGTACAGGCGACCGATGAAGCCGGTATGAACAAAGCCATCGACGCGCTGAAGGCGAAGTTCAAAGGCAAAACCATTGCGGTGCAGGTCGCTACCATTCAGGCCGATTTTCTCAACAAATACCTCGGTGATGTCGCGACTATCCGTACCTATCAGGCCGGCCCGGAAACCTTCGCCGATCTGCTCAATGGCCGGGTTGATGCGGTCATGGCATCGCGCACCAATCTCAATGCTTATGTGAAAAAACACGCGGATACGGTAAACAGCACCGGTTACGGCTTTGTGGGGGGTGTACTGGGCCAGGGCTCGGCGATTGCCATTCGTAAAAACAATCCGGAGCTGAAAGCCGCGCTGGATCAGGCGCTGGTATCGATGATCAAAGACGGCACGCTGAAGCAACTGTCTGAGAAATGGTTCGGCGAGAACGTCGCGCCTGCGGAATAATGCTGAGCGCTTATGACTATTGACTGGCAACTGTTGGGTTTTGGTGACGAAGGCTGGGGCGGCGTGCTGCTGGACGCCGCCACCGTCACGGTAACGGTCTCGCTGTGTGCGTGGCTGCTGGGCGCGATGCTCGGCAGCCTGCTGTGCTGGATGCAGATTGGTGGCGGCCGCTGGCAGCAGCGTCTTGCCAGCGGCTACATCACGCTGTTTCGCGGCGTGCCGGAGCTGCTGGTGATCTACCTGTTCTACTTTGGCGGCCGACAGGTGGTCGGGTTTATCGGTGAAGCTATCGGCCTGCAGGGACCGTTTGACGTTAACGGCTTCGTTGCCGGCGCGATCGCTATCGGGCTGATTTCCGGCGCTTATCAGAGCAGCGTATTTCGCGGCGCGTTTTACGCGATTCCCGCCGGCACGCTGGAAGCCGCTACGGTCACCGGTATGGGCCGTTTTATGCTGTTCCGCCGCATGATTGTGCCGCAGGCGCTGCGCACCGCGCTGCCGGGCATGGGTAATCAGTGGCAATCGGTGATTAAGGAGTCGGCGCTGGTATCGGTGACCGGGCTGGTGGAAACCATGAACCAGATTTCCACCGCGTCGAATTCCACCCAGATGCCGTTTTTCTTCTACAGCGTAGGCGCGGTGATTTATCTGATTATCACCACCTGTTCAGATTTCTTCTTCCGCTATGTGGAAAAAGTGGCCATGCGCGGGCAACAACGCGCGCGGTTGTAGGGAGCCACGATGGATTTCACCTTTTTACAGCACACGCTGGCGGCGCTGCTGCGCGGACTGCCGCTGACGCTCAACCTGGCGGTATTATCCCTGCTGGGCGGCGGGATACTGGCGCTGCTGCTGAATCTGCTGCGTCAGCATCGCCTCGGCAGCTACGTTACGCGTTTTTATGTCTGGCTGTTCCGCGGTACGCCGCTGCTGATTCAAATCTTCATGATTTACTATGGCCTCGGCAGCCTGCCGGCGGTGCGCGAAAGCGTGCTGTGGCCGCTGCTGCGTGAGCCCTACTGGTGCGGGTTAATTGCGCTGATTCTCAACGACGCGGCTTACACCGCCGAGATCCTGCGCGGCGGACTGAATGCGGTTAGCGTGCAGTCACTGGAAGCGGCGAAAGTGTGCGGCATGTCGCGCTTCACTACGCTGCGGCGCATCACGCTGCCGCTGGCGGTGCGACAGGCGCTGCCGGCCTACAGCAATGAGATCATCTCGATGATCAAATCCACATCGCTGGTGAGCACCATCAGCCTGATGGAGATGACCGGCATCGCCGACTCCATCGTGTCAGAAACCTTCCGCGCGCTGGAGGTGTTTATCAGCGCGGCGATTATCTATCTGCTGCTGACCGTGCTGGTGAGCAAAGCGGTGGCGCTGCTGGAGCGCCGTTTGTCCCCTTATCACGCTGGAGCACGTTAATGAACAAACCCACTATTGCCCTGAGCCATCTCAGAAAAAGTTATAGCGGGCATGAAGTGCTGCATGACATCAGCCTGACGGCGCAGGATGGCGACGTCATTTCGCTGATCGGCGCCAGCGGCTCCGGTAAAAGTACGCTGCTGCGCTGCATCCCGTTTCTTGAAGTGCCACAGGCCGGTGAGATTGCCGTGGGCGATGAAGTGGTCACCCTCGATAACGCGGACGAAAAGCTGAGCCGTGAACAGCGCCGCCGCATTAAGCTGATGCGCATGCAGCTCGGCTTTGTGTTTCAGGGCTTCAATCTGTGGCCGCACAAAACCGTGCTGCAGAACATCATTGAGGCGCCGATCCATGTGCAGAAGCGCAGTCATCAGGAGGCCGTTGCCGAGGCCGAAGCGCTGCTGCAAAAAGTCGGGTTATACGAAAAGCGCAACGCGTGGCCATCGCAGCTCTCCGGTGGCCAGCAGCAGCGCGTGGCGATTGCCCGGGCGCTGGCGCAGCAGCCGAAAGCGATACTGTTTGATGAACCCACTTCCGCGCTCGACCCGGAGCTGGTGGGCGAAGTGCTGCGCGTCATCCGCAGCCTGGCGGAAGAGGGGCGCACCATGATTATCGTCACCCACGAAATGGGGTTTGCGCGCGATGTATCAAACAAAGCGGTGTTTCTGCATCAGGGCAAAATCGAAGAGTCCGGATCGCCGCAGCAGGTGTTTAGCGAACCGATCTCGGCGCGCTGTCGCGCTTTTGTCAGCAGCCACCTGCAGCGCAACAGCTAACCAGATTTGTGCCAATGGTGTTCTAAGCCAAATTATGGAAAAATCGCCCTCCCTCAACGGAGGGCTTTTTTATCGGCGCAGGGAAGGTGCACGTCGTCGCGCACTTCACGTCCATCGATAACCAGCTACCGTCAGGTCTGGCTGCTGTTGCGTTACCGCGCGACAGAGAGGGCCGAAATTTTCCTCATTTTTCTACAGGCGGAGTACGTAATGGGCGCGAAGGTGTGGTTAGTGGATGATGATGTATCCGTGCGCGAGTCGCTGGGATTTCTGCTGCGAACCGTGGACTACGAGGTCGCCGACTTTGCTGACCTGGCATCGTTCGAAACCGCCGCCGCCGATCAGCAAGCCGTATGCGGCTGTCTGCTGCTTGACGTGCGACAGCCAGAGAGTAGCGGCCTGAGCTGGCTGGCCAGGCAGGGCGCACGCCATCCGCTGCTGCCGGTGATCATCATGACCGGGCACGACACGCTGGAGGCCTGCCGGCGCTTGTTTGCTCAGGGCGCCTTTGCCTTTTTCACCCGGCCGCTGGAGATTGAATCGCTGCTGGAGACGGTCCGGCTGGCGATGCGTGAGAGTGAGCAGCGCGCCAGCCTCTAATGATGCCGCACCGTGTTGCCGGAAAGCGCGCGCCGGGAAGCCAGCGCGCACAGCAGCGGCACCGGCAGGGTAAACAGCAGTAACAGCCACAACAGCACATACACCGCATCCACGCCGTCGTTTTGCAGATTGTTGTACAGCTGCGCCGGCATTCCGTGGGGAAACCAGGCGAAAATCATCACAATGCCGAATTCGCCCATCGCCCGCACCCATGCCAGCGCCGTAGCCCACGCCAGGCCCGGTGCGGCCAGGGGCAGCGCCAGCCGCCAGAAGCGTGGCCACGGCGCGGCACCCAGCGTCCGACCCGCTTCAAGGATCTCCTGCGGCACCGCGATAAACGCCGAGCGTGCGCTGGTGACAAAGTAGGGCAGCGCGCCATACCACTGCGCCAGAATAAAGGCGGCGGGATTGTTCACCAGCGTCCAGCCCAGCTTGCTCAGCAGCTGGCCGGGCAAACTGTACGGACCGTACGCGCTGACCAGCAGGATTCCCATCGCCAGCGGCGGCGTCAGCAGCGGGATCATCACCAGCGTTTCCACCAGCCAGCGTATTTTTCCCCGCGCCTGCGACAGCCACCAGGCCAGCGGTAAGCCGGTCAGAAAGATCAGCACCAGCGCGATCGCTCCCAGACTGAGCGACGTGGTAATCGCCGCGCCGTCACCCCACGCCAGCCGCAGGTGTTGCCAGTGTGTGACGCCCGTCAGGGTGATAAACGGTACGGCCAGCAGCACCAGGGCGGGTAGCGACAGCCACAGCGCGCCAGCATGGCGGATTTTCATGGGATATAAAGCCCATCGCCCTTCGGTGCGGCATAACCTTGCTGTTTAAACAGCGCCTGGCCTGACGCGCTCAGCATGAAATCGACAAAAGCCTGGCCAGCGGCCGTACCGTGCGGCGCATTCCTCAGCACCGCCGCGTAATAAACCAGCGGCTGGGTGTGCAGCACGTTATCTTTACCCTGGCTGTCTTTGACGCTAAAGCTGACCGTGTTGTACCACTTAGTCGCCATCGCCGGATTGCTGAGGTTGATTTCATCGGGCAGCGCGATGTAAGGGAGATGGGCAGAGATCACTTCGCTTTCATAGCCCGCAGCCGCATCCACCTGACCGCTCTCGAGCCGCGTCAGCAAGCCACCTTCCAGATGGGTTTGTGCGGGATTCTGGTAACCGCCGAGAATGTGGTCAGCGATGCCGGGCTGCCGGTAATACTTCTGCGCCAGTAGCAGGGTGAAAATGATGTTCTGGCCTTTAGGATCGTTTACCGGATCGGTCCGACCAAATTTCAGTCCCGGCGCTGCCAGCAGCTGAAGCCAGCGGCCATCATTGCCTTTGGCTGCGGCAAACTGCGGCGCAAACGGCCCCTTCGGGTTATAGGCGATCACCATGCTGGTGCTGGCTACCGGTACTGCGTTGTCGATCAGTCCGGCGTCTTTCAGGATCTGCATCGGACCGGGAGTAATAGACACGAACACGTCAGCAGTGATTTTTTTGCTCGCCAGCAGGCGCGCCATGCCGTAAGCCCCCTGGCCCTGACCTTCATACTTACCGTCATGCTGTTGTGCAAATGCCGGGCCCAGTGCCTGATCCATCACTTTTCCCATCGAGCCGGCATACGTCACGCGGATATCCATGGCGGCCTGCGCCGGTAAACTCAATCCGCCGGCGGCAGTCATTAACAGTAGGGTAAGCGTCTTCACGCGTAGATTCCTATTCGCTATATAAATGAGTAGATAGCGATTATCGGAATTCTCCGTTTTAGCGCAAGGTAAAATCTGTTGCGAAATCCTGCGGTCGCGCGCCAGCGCCGGGTTTTAGTGCCAGTTCATCACGCGCTGAGAGAAAAAAATTCATTTACCGATCCGCAAGCTACCGCATACGCAGGCGGCCAGCCGTTTGCTGGTTAAATAAGCGGCTATAGTTATCCCAGTTAGATTATTTGCGTGCCGCTGGGCGTGCACCTTTTCCTCATTTGCCTGGAGCCCGTTACTACGTCACGAGGTTTAATGTGTTTGCCGATCTTTCCTGGAAAATTATTCATCAGGTCATCAACCAAACCATCGCTGAGATGGTGGATGAACAGCAAACGCTGGACGTGCTGAGCCTGCGCAGGCGCTTAAGGGAAATGGCGGAGAACGAAACTAACGAGGAGATGGTGCTGTGTTACTGGCAGGCCAGCAAAGTGCTGACGCGTTTGCCGCCCACCGTCACCGCCAGCCAGTTGATAGAAGAGGCGCGCCATGCGTTCCGCAGTCCGCCCAGTCACGATTCGCTTTAACGCGAAATGCTTTTCTTTCCCCGTTGCGCTTAACAGACTCTAATTGGCTGAAATTTAATCATAATCATGCAATACGCTCTGCTAGACTTCCTGGGTTAACAACGCTGAAAACAGAGGACAGTAATGAAAATCAAAAGTTATGCCGCACACAACGCCGGTGATGCGCTGGTACCGTACGAGTACGAAACCGGTCCGCTGGCGGCGGAAGAAGTGCTGGTTGAGGTCGATTACTGCGGTGTGTGCCATTCTGATTTGTCGATGATTGATAACGAGTGGGGCATTTCCTCTTATCCGGTCATTGCCGGTCACGAAGTGATTGGTCGCATCAGCGCACTCGGCGATGCGGCGCAGGACAAAGGATTGAAGGTCGGCCAGCGCGTGGGTATCGGCTGGACCGCGAAAAGCTGCCAGCACTGTGATGCCTGCATCAATGGCGAGCAGGTCAACTGTGAGAACGGTTCAGTGCCCACCATCATGAACAAAGGCGGTTTCGCCAGCCATCTGCGCGCCGACTGGCAGTGGGTGATTCCGCTGCCGGAATCCATGGACATCACCTCTGCCGGTCCGCTGCTGTGTGGCGGCATTACCGTATTCAAACCGCTGCTGATGCACCATGTAACGGCCACCAGCCGCGTCGGCGTAATCGGTATTGGCGGCCTCGGCCATATGGCGATCAAACTGCTGCGCGCCATGGGTGCTGAAGTTACGGCGTTCAGTTCGAATGCCAGCAAAACCGAATCCATCAAAGCCATGGGCGCCGATCGTGTGGTCAACAGCCGCGATCCGCAGGCGCTGAACGCGCTGGCCGGGCAGTTTGATTTGATTATCAGCACCGTAGCCGTCGATCTGGACTGGCAGCCGTACTTCCAGGCGCTGGCTCCGCACGGTAAGTTCCACACCGTGGGCGCGGTGATGAAGCCATTTGAGGTGCCGGCGTTCAGTCTGATTCTGGGCGATCGCGCGGTAACGGGTTCTTCTACCGGTTCACCGGGCCAGCTGCGTAAGCTGATGCGTCTGGCGTCACGCGCCGATGTGGCACCGCAGGTGGAAGAGTTCCCGATGTCAAAAATCAATGAAGCGCTGGATCACGTACGCGCCGGTAAAGCTAATTACCGCGTGGTGCTGAAGGCCGATTTCTGAGTCGGAATCTGAGGCGGATAACACGCTGACATTTGTTAAACAAAACGGCGGCCAGGGGATCTGCCGCCGTTTTTTACGCCTTATCCCTGCGAATCATCCTTTTCGCCGAGGAAGAAATACCACAGCGGAATCGACATCAGCGCGGTGAACACCGTGGTGTAAAGCGCGATCATAAAGCCCTGCGTCAGATACATGGTCAGCGTCCAGTGGCTGAACGGGATGCCGTATTGATCGATCACGCCGCCGATAATCGCATTGCTCATCACCGTACCGACAATCAGCGCCAGAATAAACAGCCCACGCAGGTAGTAACGCATCTCCTTGCGTTTCACCGTGAAGCGCGCCCGCACGATACCGAGCGGCGACTGCTGCGCGGCGAGAATTTCCGCTTCGCTCATCGGCGCCCGCTGTTGTCTGCGCCAGCGCAGTACATCCACCAGCACGAAGGCCAGCAGGCTGACGCCCATCACCGGCAGGGCATAACCGAGCGCCAGCGCCAGCATCAGGCAAACCCCTTTGGCATAGTGCGGCAGCGCCAGCCAGCTTGCGCTCAGGGTTTGCGCCGGGCTGGCCTGATCGAGAGCCGGGCGGCGCAGCCACCACATACGATAACCCAGCACAATCATGCTGCACAAACCCAGGCCAAACAGCGCCAGCAACAGCTGATTAGGCCAGCCAAACAGCACGCCCATGTGCGCATCGACGCCCCAGCGCGTCAGTTTTGCCACCAGCGGGAAGCGATCAAACCAGACGTGATCGACAATCGCGAAGCTTTGCGGATTCACGGACACCGCATCCACCTGGGTGGGCCAGCTGCGATCAATCTCACTCACCGTCCAGGCTTTGCCCTCGCTTTTCGGCTGGCGCAGCTCCACTTTAGCCGCGCGGATGCCATCCTGACGCGCCGCCGCCAGCACGCGATCCCAGTCAGCGTCGGCGGCATTTGCCGGCAGTGACTTCGCTGGCTGCGTCGC
The DNA here is from genome assembly GCF_030024295.1 of Pantoea sp. Pa-EAmG. Lineage (NCBI taxonomy): Bacteria > Pseudomonadati > Pseudomonadota > Gammaproteobacteria > Enterobacterales > Erwiniaceae > Pantoea > Pantoea sp. Pa-EAmG. Next base: position 34,616 of record NZ_JASEWO010000010.1, on the reverse strand, counting down.
CGGTTTCGCCATCGACGACATCGGCATGCTGGTCATGTCCATGTCCGGCATACTGCGGTGATCGGCATGAGGATCCGCCGGCGCGGCGGGCGCATCACCGCTGAGCGCCGTATTCACTTGTGGCGTCAGCCAGTTAAGCTCGGTACGCATCTTATCGATATTGCTACCTGCCCATTGTGACCAGGTGAGGCCGGTAACGGAGAAGAACAGCAGCCCGAGCAGCAGCGTCAGCCCTAGCGTGATGTGCCAGTGCCGGGTGAAGGCAAACCCCTTTCGCACGGTTTTCAACCGGCGTTTTGGTCGCGTGCCCAGCCACAGCAGCACGCCGCCGAGCGCGGCCACCCACAGCCAGCTCGCCGCCAGTTCGCTGTAGTTGCGACCAAAGTCACCGAGTAACAGGCTGCTGTGCAGCAGATCGAGCGTGGTGCGCAGAGGCAACACGCCACTGGTGCCGTACACCGTCATGTCGCCGGTTACTTTGAGGCTGTAGGGATCGATAAATACCGCACGCGACTGCGACGGACCGAGTGTGGCATCGCTGAACTGTACGCGCGTGGTATCGCGCGCGGCGGGCGCGGGTCGAACCGCATAAATGTGCTGATTTTCGCCCGCATAGGCGCGTGCCGCGGCGATCTGCGCCGAGAGCGGTTGCGCATTGCCCTGCGGCTGCGCGGTGAGCGCATCGGCGTAGATTAGATTTTCCAGCTGCGGCGTCAGCACATACAGCGTGCCGCTGAGCGCCGCCACGAAGATGAACGGCGCGACAAACAGGCCTATGTAAAAATGTAAGCGGCGTAGCAGATTAAGCACCGCGCCGCGCGGTGCTGCAGAGTGAACAGCAGACAAAGCCGTCTTCCTTCCGATAAGAGAATGTCAGGGCACAGCGCAGGCGTTGTACCGATTAATGAGATTCAGCAGGAAAGAAAAACCGGTGGCGCGCGCGGACGATGGGTACCGCTGAAGCGGCGCGGCCGGGGTGCCACCAGCGGCGGCAGCGGTGGCGCGCGCGAGATCACCAGCATCAGCCAGATGAACGGGATAAACACCCACATCATCAGCGGAACATGCACCAGCAAATCACAATAGCCGCAGGCAAATTCGCCGTCGTCCATGTTGTGAGGCATCATGCCCGGCATCGCCATCTCCATCGGCATATCGTGATGGTGCATTGGCATGGCAGATGAAGGGCTGTGCGACGCCACGGGGTCAATGCGCGTTTGCCGCTCCAGCAGCGTTTTCGACACAATCGGCGCGACGAACAGCAGCAGCACCGCCACAATGGCGACGCAGGCGGTCAGGCGCTGGCGAAAGTGATAGGAAAACGTCATGGCAAATACTGAGTGCTTCAACAAATGAGGCCGAAGTGTAACGCGATTGCCGCACAAGGGTTAATAAAAGTGAGGCTGGGAGCGACAAAATTCGCACCTTTTGAAAAGGGTCACTTAACGTGGTGCGTTTGTTAACTTAATTGCAACCTGATGAGTACATTAGAGAAACACTATTTCTCATTGCTGAAGGATGAGCGGAGTCTGATGGCATAACCTGTCATTGCTCAGAATTTGTGGTCGCCATTAATGGCGACCCTACAAGGTATTTGCACTATTTGCACAGGGTGCGCATTGATCCGCACCGATATAAACGGGCGGCTCATTGTTTAACTCTTTTCATTTACAGGGAAGACTCTCAGTATGAGCCGGGCCTTAAAATATCGATCTCCCCAGCCGCTCCGTGAGTTTCTCCAGCATGGCGGTGCCGGCCAGCGAGTTACCGGAATGATCCAGCGCCGGTGACCAGACGGCAATACTCATCTCACCGGGAATCACTGCGACAATCCCGCCGCCGACGCCGGATTTAGCCGGCATGCCCACGCGCCAGGCAAACTCTCCGGCGCCGTCGTACATGCCGCTGGTCATCATCAGTGCGTTCACCTGCCGCGCCTGGCGTGCAGAGATCACCGTCCACTCATCATCCAGCGTGCGACCGTGATTGGCGAGATAGAGAAACGTGCGCGCCAGTTCGCTGCAGCTCATCGCCAGCGAGCAGTAGTGAAAGTAGGTTTCCATTACTTTACTGACGTCATTATGAAAGTTGCCAAACGACTTCATCAGCCAGGCAATGGCGGCGTTACGCGCCGAGTGCTCATATTCAGAGCGCGCGACCGCACGGTCATACTGAATGTCCGGCTGCTGTGCCAGACGACGCACAAACTCCAGCATGCGCTGGCGCGGCGCGGTGAGCCGGCTTTCCAGCAAATCGCACATCACCAGCGCGCCGGCGTTAATGAATGGATTGCGCGGTTTTCCCTGTTCCAGTTCAAGCTGCACCAGTGAATTGAATGCCTGGCCGGATGGCTCTTTGCCTACGCGCTGCCAGATCTCGGCGTCCTCGTACAGCGTCAGCGCGACGGTAAGCGACAGGACTTTGGAGATGGACTGGATTGAAAAGCGCGTGCCCGCATCGCCGGCCTGGTAGCTGCGACCATCGGCGGTGGCAATGGCGATGCCCAGTTGATCGGCATCCACGCCGGCCAGCGCCGGGATATAATCTGCCACTTTGCCCTGACGGGTGAGGGGGCGTACGTCCGTGACAATCTCTTCAAGCAATGCATTACTGAGTTCCGACACCTTGTGGCTCCGGGGTGACTAATCCTGGCGCGATCATGGTGATTTGCCGTCGGCGCGTCAATCCACCGCGCAAAATTCTGTGAGCATGCTGCAGCAAGCCTGCACTGCATTGCGGATTTTCTGCGCGTTTTGTTGCGCCCGATCGCAACCCAGCCTGGCGCCCACGCCACATCGCGCGGCCTGAGGTAAAATTATGTTGCGAATGATTGAGTTACCGATCAGGCAATTTTGGTTATGCTAAGCCCAAACTCTTTCCGGCGCAGCCAATGCGCTCAACTGTTGTAATTGAGGATGACGATGTCTGCCTTACCTGATGCCACCGAGCCTGCCAACGCGATGCGCGCCGGGCGCTTTATGCTGCTGCAAAAACTGCTGCGACGCGATAAAACCCCGCTGGCATTGCTGCTGCTGGCCGCGCTGGTCGGTATCCTCACCGGGCTGGTGGGGGTGGCTTTCGATCGCGCGGTCAATTTTATTCTCCACCTGCGGATCGGCTGGCTGACAGAGCGTGCGGATAACCTGGCCATGGCGTTGCTGAGCGCGTTTTTTATCTCGGCGCTGCTGGGCGGCATCGGCTATTTTCTGGTGCGCCGCTTCGCGCCGGAGGCAGGAGGCTCGGGCATTCCGGAAATCGAGGGCGCGCTGGAAGAGCTGCGCCCGGTGCGCTGGTGGCGCGTGCTGCCGGTTAAATTTATCGGCGGCATGGGCGCGCTGGGTTCTGGCATGGTGCTGGGGCGCGAAGGACCCACGGTACAGATTGGCGGCAACATCGGCGGTATGTGCCTCGATCTGTTTCGCGTGCGCGATTCCGAATCGCGTCATACGCTGCTGGCGACCGGTGCCGCGGCGGGGCTTTCGGCGGCGTTCAACGCGCCGCTGGCCGGCATTTTGTTCATTATCGAAGAGATGCGCCCGCAGTTTCGCTATAGCCTGATATCGATAAAAGCGGTGTTTGTTGGCGTGATCATGTCGAGTATTGTCTTTCGCGTGCTCAACGGTAATGAAGCCATCATTAATATCGGTCAGCTGCGTGACGCGCCCACCGAGACGCTGTGGCTCTATCTGGTGCTGGGTGTGCTGTTTGGTGGCTGCGGCGTGGCGTTCAACCGGCTGATATTTCTCGCACAGGACCAGTTTCAGCGCCTGCATCTCGGACGTACCGGGCGCTGGGTGCTGTTCGGTAGCCTGCTGGCCGGACTGTGCGGCATGCTGGGTTTACTGCTGCCGCAGGCGGTGAGCGGCGGAACGACGCTGATTCCGGATTTCGCTACCGGACACTATGGCGCGCTGGCGCTGTTTGCTCTCTTCGCGCTGCGCACGCTAGTCACCATTTGCTGCTTCTCTTCAGGCGCGCCGGGCGGCATTTTTGCGCCCATGCTGACGCTGGGCACGCTGCTGGGCACCTGCTTTGGTCAGCTGAGCGCCGACTGGTTCCCGCATTATCAGCTGGAAGCCGCCACCTTTGCCGTCGCCGGGATGGGCGCGCTGTTCGCCGCCTCGGTGCGCGCGCCGCTTACCGGCATCGTGCTGGTGCTGGAGATGACCAATAACTATCAACTGATTCTGCCGATGATCATCACCTGCCTGGGCGCAACGCTGGCGGCGCAGTTCTTTGGTGGCAAACCGCTTTATTCCTCAATCCTGGCGCGCACCCTGGCCAAAGCACAGCTCACTAACCGCGCCAGCGCCCGGACGGAATAGGTATTATCCCGGCTTATCGAAGCGCGACTAAAGCCGGGTGGAAAGATATCACCTCACGCCCGGCTTTTAACCCATCTGATGCGCTGGCTGAGGCTCCAGAGCATCAGTGCGGCGAGGGCGATGCTGCCGAGCACGGCGAAAGCGACCTGATAAGACCAGGCGGCGGCGATGCTGCCGGTCAGTGCCGGACTGCATGCCGCGCCCACGCCCTGCATCAGCATGACGAAACTCTGGCCGGCATTGGTGTGTCCGCTGCCGTCAAGCACGCTGACGATGTAGCCCGGTACTGCCACGCCCAGCAGCCCGGCGGCCAGACCATCAAGAATCTGTACCGGTACCATCGCATAGGTGCCATCGAACAGGGAGGCGATGCCGGCACGCACCGGCAGCACCACCAGCGCGAGGGTGATCAGCAGCGGGAAACCGAGGCGGCTGGCGTTTCGGGCGGCGAATAACGCCACGGGAATCATCACGCATTGCGAAATCACCACGGTTGCAGCGGTATAAACACCGGGGCTGAGCTGTCCGCTGTGCGTTGCCGCCGCGCGAATGCCCAGCATTGGCAACAGCGCGGCGTTGCCGAGGTGAAACAGCAGCAGCGTCAGGCCGGTAATCAGCAGCACCGGATTGCGCAGCAGGGCAGAGAAACCAGGGAGCTCTGCGGCCTGCTGTCCGGCACCGCCGCGCGCCGCGCGGTCATCGATCGCGTTACGCTGAATGGCGGCCACGGCAAAACATGCGCACAGTGCCATCGCGGTCATCAGAATAAAAACCGCATCGGTGCCCCACAGCCAGACGGCAAACCCGGCAAACAGCGCGGCAGTCATATTGCCGCCATGATTGAACGCCTCGTTTCTACCCATCTGCTGGCTGAACCCCTGAGAGCCGGTCAGGCCGAGGGTGACGCCGGTCAGTAACGGGGCAATAAGAGCGGCCGCGAGGCCGGTAACCACCTGCGAGGCAACCACCACTCCACCGTAAGGAAACCACCACAGCATCAGGGTGGCCAGCGTAATGAGCAGTGAGGCCAGAATCAGCAGCCCTTTTTTATGGTGCGTGGCATCGGTTGCCAGACCCGCCGGCAGCGTAGCCAGCAGACCGGCTAAACCGCCGGCAGTCATCGCCCAGCCAATATCATCCGCTCTCCAGCCATGCTCGGTAAGAAAGATCCCCAGGAAAGGGCCGAGTCCATCCCGCACGTCGGCCATGAAAAAATTGACCAGGCACAACGCCTGGAGAGACCGCAAAGCAGCGGGATGCGCTATCGGATTTGCATTCATGTTGTGATGAAGAAAGAGTGGAGGATGGTGACAAGCATAGAGCAGCAATGTGACATCGTAAATTAGCGCAGCGCGATTGGCGCACCGCTCGTACTGCGCTATACATCGTCCGCCGACTCACGGATAATTTGCTGTCTTACGCCCTTACAGAGATAAGCAATGCTGGAAAATCATCCGTCGCGTGACGCCATCAGGCTGGAGAATGTGCTGGCCGCGCTGGGCAATCCGATGCGCATGGCGGTCGTCGCGCTGCTGGCACAGGGGGAGGAGCGCAGCTGCGGTTCGCTGCTGCATGGCGTATCCAAATCAACCTTAACCCACCACTGGCGGGTACTGCGTGACAGCGGCGTAATCTGGCAAAAACCCTCTGGCCGCGAGAATCTGCTGTCACTGCGGCGCGACGATCTGGACGCGCGCTTTCCCGGTCTGCTTGATGCGCTGCTCAGCGCCGCCGCCGATGATGCCGCCACCCGAAGCGCGCTGCAGGCTTTTCAGCACGCGGAGTAGCGCCCTTTTCGCCGGAGCGGCTGCAATTGCAACAGCCTGGCGACAGCGGCTGCTGCATCCGCAACAGACATTCCTCATCCTCTCATTCAGTTAGCCCGCAAATCAGGCGTTTAATCTCTGCCAGGAACTGGCACGCTCACTGCATAGCCTCTTATAGCCAAAAGCATTAATGAAGATAATTTTCCGTTAGTCCAGCTATAAGAAGTCTCAGGAGAAACCTATGTCACAGGTAAAACCGCTGCAGTTTGCTTACTGGGTACCTAATGTTTCAGGTGGTTTAGTCATCAGTCAGATCGAGCAGCGCACGCGCTGGGACGCGGAGTACAACCGTGAACTGGCGAAAATCGCTGAACGCGCTGGCTTCGATTATGCCCTGACGCAGATTCGCTTCACCGCTGGCTATGGCGCTGATAATCAGCACGAATCAGTCACCTTCTCTCAGGATCTGCTGAGCCACACCACAAAACTCAAAGTGATTGCCGCGCTGCTGCCGGGGCCGTGGAACCCGACGCTGGCGGCGAAGCAGATCGCCACCATCAGCCATCTTTACGGTCCGCGCATCGCGGTGAACATTGTCAGCGGCTGGTTTCGCGGCGAGTTCAAAGCGATTGGTGAACCCTGGCTCGATCACGAAGAGCGCTATCTGCGTTCGGAAGAGTTCATTCGCTGCCTGCGCGGCATCTGGCGTGAAAGCAGCTTCAGCTTCGCCGGGGATTTTTATCGCTTCCGCGACTACGCGCTCAAGCCGAAACCACTCGATCCGCTACCGGAAATTTTCCAGGGCGGCAGCTCGCGCGCCGCGCGCGACATGGCGTCACGGGTGTCTGACTGGTACTTCACCAACGGCAACACGCCTCAGGGCGTACGGCAGCAGGTAGACGATATCCGCGCCAAAGCCGCCGTCAATCAGCACGCCGTTAAAATCGGCCTGAATGGTTTTGTCATCGCCCGCGAGAGCGAACAGGAAGCCCAGGCGGTGCTGCAGGAGATCATCGCCAAAGCCAATCCGGATGCAGTGAAAGGCTTCCAGCATGAGGTGAAAAATGCCGGCAGCGCGTCGCCGGAAGGCGAGGGCAACTGGGCCAAATCCTCCTTCGAGGATCTGGTGCAATACAACGACGGTTTCAAAACCAATCTGATTGGCACCCCGCAGCAAATTGCTGAGCGCATCATGGAGCAGAAACGCGCTGGCGTGGATTTACTGCTGCTGGCGTTTCTGCATTTCCATGAAGAGGTGGAGTTCTTTGGGCGTGAAGTTATCCCACGCGTGCGCGAACTGGAACGACAGGAGGCGCTTAACGCCGTCACGGTCTGAGGTCAGATAGCGCGGTCGCGTCCGGCCAGCAGCGCCATCGCCATTTGCAGCGCGCTTACCGCCAACAGCATCAGCAGCGGGAGCTGCCAGCTGCTGCTGACATCATGCAGCATGCCGAAGCACAGCGGTCCCAGCGCCGCCAGCCCGTAACCCACGCACTGCGCCATGCCGGAGAGTTTCGAGGCCTGGCGATGGTCCCGGGTGCGTAAATTAAACAGTGACAGGCTGATCAGCAGCGAGGCGCCCGCACCGAGGCCTGCCAGAATCAGCCACAACAGCGACCATGCGGGTGCCAGCAGCAGGCCGGTCACCGCGATGAAGATCGACAGCGAAGCCAGCAGCCCGATCAGACGCTGATCGCGCAGCTGCTTCAGCGCCCGCATACAGGCCAGATTGGAGGCGATCGCCACGATTTGATAGATGAACAACATGCCGCCCGCCTGCAGCTGACTGATGCCATTATCCTGTGCGAACGGGGTAAACCAGCCAATCAGGGTATAAAACAGCAGCGACTGGCTGGCCATGAACAGCGACACCTGCCAGCCAATCGCGGAACGCCACGGCGAACGCGTTACGGTGACCTCTGTCGCGCGCTGCGCATGCGTCACGGGATTTTTCAGCTGCGGCAGCCATGCCAGCAGCGCGATCAGCGCCGGAATCAGCCAGACCGCCAGCGACAGACGCCAGCCGGCGCTGCTGAGTTCGGCCAGCGGCACGGCCACGCCGGAAGCGATGCTGGCGGTGATGCCCATGGTCATGGCATACAGCCCGATATAACGTGCGGTGTGCGCGGTGTAATCCCGCTTAATCAGCGGCGGCAGCAGGACGTTGGCCGCCGCGATCCCGCTACTGAGAATCAGCGTACCCAGCCACAGTGCCGTTTCGCTGCCGCTGATTCGCAGCAGTGAACCCAGGACGATCAGGAGTAACGCCCCCCACAGACTGCGCTCCAGGCCAAAGCGATTGCCAAACCAGGCGGCTGGCGGTGCCAGCGTGGCGAACATCAGCAGCGGTAAAAAGTTAATCACGCCGGCAGCGCTGGCGCTCAGGCCAAATGTCAGGCGAATATTTTCCAGTACCGGCCCGGTGGCGGTGATGGGCGTGCGTAAGTTGGCGGCGGTGAGTAACAGCAGCAGCAGGAAAAAGCCGGAACGACGCAGGGCAGAATCAGCAGATAAAGCGGTATGGGTCATGTTTGCGCACCATAGAAATGAGGCAGAAAGTCTCTGCATATGGTGCGTTGATTGACGTTAACGCGTACGCAGCAGCCTGGACCGCTGAACAGCTGGCTATACTAGCCAGCTGTTAGAACGATGTAAAGCAGACCCACCCGGCCGCCATGCAGGATAACCTTCTTGCCGCTTTGCTTGTCTGACGGTGACAGCACGCATCTGTGACCTGGCTGGTATTTACGCTGCCGGTGCGTTTTTTTGCCGGGGACTTGCGCCTTTCGCTATCCACGTCCACCTTTATACTCTCACTCTTCGCAAATGGACCAATGATGCTCTGGTTATGGAATGCGCTTATCCTGCTGGCTACCGTGATACTGATGGAGATCGTCGCGGCGCTGTCGCATAAATACATTATGCATGGCTGGGGATGGGGCTGGCATTTGTCGCATCATGAACCGCATGAGAGCAAATTTGAGCTCAACGACCTGTATGCCGTGGTGTTTGCGCTGTTGTCGATTGGCCTGATTTGGCTGGGTGTCAACGGTGTCTGGCCGCTGCAGTGGATTGGCGCTGGCATGACGACTTATGGCGCGCTCTATTTTATGGTGCATGACGGCCTGGTCCATCAGCGCTGGCCGTTCCGCTACATTCCGCGTAAAGGTTATCTGAAGCGGTTGTATATGGCGCACCGCATGCATCATGCGGTGCGGGGACGTGAGGGCTGCGTTTCCTTTGGCTTTCTTTACGCCCCGCCGCTGCACAAGCTGCAGGCGACGCTGCGCCAGCGCCATGGGCGTCGTGTCAACGCGGACGCTGCCACAGACCGGCAGGACGCGCCTGGGGATGAGCAAGGCGCGAAGTAAGCGCGACGCCGGCACCTTTCACCAGCAGCGCCAGCTTTTCGCCTTTACTGGTACGCTGGCGCGCATCCCACGCCCGGGCACCGGCATGCTGCACTTTTACGCCAATTTCCCGATAGACGCCGCGCGCGGTGGCGATCGCCCACGCCGAACGGAGCGGCAGTCCGGGTAGCCCGCTGCGCGCTGACTGATAGTAAGGTTCAGCCTCGCGCACCAGACGCGCCGCCAGCGGGGCCAGCGCTGCGCGATGTTGCGGATCGGCAAGCTGAGCGGCGCTCAGTCCGGCCTCATCCAGCCAGCTTTGTGGCAGATAGCAACGGCCATTCTCCGCGTCCTCAACGATATCCCGTGCGATATTGGTCAGCTGAAACGCCAGACCCAAATCACAGGCGTGATCGAGTACGCGCTCATCACGTACGCCCATCACGCGCGCCATCATTAACCCCACCACGCCGGCCACGTGATAGCAGTAACGCAGCGTGTCCCCGAAACACGCGTAACGTTCTTCACGCGCATCCATCGCAAACCCTTCCAGATGATCAAACGCCAGCTGCTGGGGAAGCTGATGCGTCAGCGCCACTTCCTGAAAGGCACGAAACGCCGGTTCATCCATGTGGGCACCGCTGTAGGCGCGGCGGGTTTCGATTTGCAGGTGGCGCATCCGCGCCTGGGCATCCGCCACCGCGTGCTGCGTGCCGCCTTCGCCCAGCGTCTGACCATCTATCACATCGTCACAGTGACGACACCATGCGTACAGCATCAGCGTACTGCGGCGCGTTGGAGGATCAAACAGCCGGGTAGCGCTGGCGAAACTTTTGGAGCCCTGCGCCATGGTTTGGGTGACCTGCTCAATCAGCGGCGGTTGGTTCATCCGGTCAGATCCTCCACCATCAACTGGGCGGTCGCTTTCGCGGAGCCGATCACGCCTGGCACACCGGCACCGGGATGCGTGCCAGCCCCCACCAGATAAAGGTTAGTGATGTCGGCATCGCGGTTATGCGGCCGGAACCAGGCACTTTGCGTCAAAATGGGTTCGAGCGAAAACGCTGAGCCCTGATGCGCGTGCAGCGTGTCGCGAAAATCAAACGGCGTAAACATACGGTGTGTCACTAACTGCTGTCGCAGACCCGGCATATAGTGCTCCTCCAGATAAGCAAAAATGCGATCGCGCAAGCGCGGTCCTTCCTGTTGCCAGTCAATTGCGGCGGTACCGAGATGCGGCACCGGCGCCAGCACGTAAAAACTGCCGCAGCCTGCCGGTGCCAGCGACGGATCGCTGGAGCAGGGCGCGTGCAGATACAGCGAGAAATCTTCCGCCAGCTGGCTGCTATTGAAGATCTCATCGATCAATTCACGATAGCGCGGACCAAAGCACACGGTGTGGTGCGCCAGCTGCGGGTGGGCATGATTAAGACCAAAATAGAGAACAAACAGCGAGTTGCTCATCCGCTTGCGCTTCAGCGTCGCCGCGCGTTTACGCGCCGCAGGGTGCTGGCTCAACAGGCGATCGTAGGTATGCACCACGTCAGCATTTGACGCAACGGCGGCGGCGGCAAAACGGCGCCCATCCTTCAGCTGGACACCGCTGATGCGGTTACCCTCGGTCTCCAGCTGGCTGACTTCGGCGTTGAGCAGCAATTCACCGCCCAAATCGCGAAACAGTCGCGCCATGCCATCAACCAGCGCACCGGTACCGCCGCGCGGAAACCACACGCCCCATTCGCGCTCCAGTGCGTGAATTAAGGTATAGATCGAAGACGTTGCAAAAGGATTACCGCCGACCAGCAACGAGTGAAAGGAAAAAGCCTGGCGCAGATGATCGTCCTGAATAAATTTCGCCACCATGCTGTAGACACTGCGCCAGGCCTGCAGCCGACCCAGCTGTGGCCCGGCACGCAGCATGTCGCGGAAATGCAGAAAAGGCACGGTGCCAAGTTTCAGATAGCCCTCACGAAACACATCCTGTGAATAGGCCAGAAACTGGCGGTAACCGGCGACATCCTGCGGGTTAAAGGTGGCAATCTGCTGCTCGAGCTGTGTCTGGTTGTTGTCGTAGTCCAGCTGCCTGCCGTCTTCCCAGCACAGGCGATAAAACGGCGTCACCGGCATCAGGTCGACATAATCACTGAGTTGCTTGCCTGCCAGCGTAAACAGCGCCTCGATAGCGCTGGGATCGGTAATCACCGTCGGACCGGCATCAAAGGTAAAACCCTGATCCTGATAAACATAGGCGCGCCCGCCGGGCTTATCGCGCTGTTCCAGCAGCGTGACCGGCACGCCGGCCGCTTGCAGACGAATCGCCAGCGCCAGGCCACCGAAGCCTGCGCCAATCACATAGGTGCGTTTCATTATTTCTTCCCTGGTAACGGAGAGGTCATCATCAATGCGCGCAGCGCTTCGCCGAGAGGGACCGGCGGTTTGCCGCACAGAATGCGTGCTTTATCGCTGAGGCGCAGTTGCCCGGCGTAAAAGCGGCTAATCAATCCGGCGTCAAGCCGGTAAAAACGCTGCATTACGCGCCAGCGCTGTTCAGGCCGTCCGGCAAGAAACAGCATGCGATTTAACAGACGGAAAAAGCGCTGCTCGCGCCAGTGCTGACGGGCAAAGGATTCGATGCAGTGGCTCAGCGTGTGGGCATCGGCGGGCAGCGTGCTGGCAATCTTCTCCGCCAGCGCCACTGCCGCAGGCAGCGAGTAACCGGTGGTGGCGTGAAACAGTCCGGCGCGCAGCCCGCTGCACGGTTGTCCGTGCTGCTGTTGCCAGAACTGATCGATATCGCCGCTGAGCGTGATCGGCAGCGAGCCGTGCTCCTCGCGCAGCAGCTGGCGCAGATTCCAGCCGCGCTGGTGGGCATAGTCCGTGATGTGCCGGCGCGCCTGTGCGGCATCCAGCGTGGCATGGTTGATATAATGGGTATCTTCAATCAGTAGACGGCTGGCACTGAGCGGCAGGGTGTAAACAAAGCGATAACCCTGCTGCTGATCGACGCTGGCGTCCATCAATATTGGCTGCTGCAGGCCATGCGGCGCGGCCAACTGCCACTCCTGACCGACAAATGCCTGATAGCCGAGCTGCAGATGCGGTGTCGGCTGCAGCCCGCGTCCGTCAATCACCGCCTGCGCCTGTAACATCCCGCCATCCGCCAGTCTGACCCCGGTGGGCGAGACCTCGCTGACCGGCGCTGCGGTGCGTAGCGCGGCACCGAGCACCTGCTGCAAGTGCCGGGCAAAATCCTCCGAGGCAATGGAGCAATATTCACCATCCATCTGGCGACGCAGGGTGGGGAAGCGTACCTGATAACCGGGCCAGCGCGCCGAAAGCAGCGGTTCGAGCCAGCGGAACTGCGCTTCGCTGACGTCTTCGCGATGGAACGACCAGGTATGATTGCCGGCCGGCTTCGCCTCACTCTCCAGCAGCAAAACCTTAAGTGCGGGCTGCAGCTGGCGTAAACGCAGCGCAATCAGCCCGTTAGCCAGGCCGGCACCGACCAGAATGACATCGTAAGGTGCGCGCATCAGGTGGCCTCCGCCAGCACGATTTGCTGCTGACACAGCGCCTGCTCGACAATATCCGCCGCGCGCGTACAGCCACCGGCCCGCTGCAGCTGCGCCTGAATGGCTGACATGCGCAGACGATAGCGATCGTCACTCAGCAACTGTTGCAGGTGGTGCTCCAGCTGCGCGACGCGGCTGAAACGTGAGGCGCGCCGGCCGACGCCGTGCCACTCAATACGTGCCGCCACGCCGGGCTGATCGAAGGCGATCGGCAGCGCCAGCATCGGCGTGCCACACTCCAGTGCTTCCAGCGCACTGTTCAGACCGGCGTGAGTGATAAACAGTTGCGCATGCTGCAGCGCCGCCCGCTGATCCACAAAATCGGTTACCCACGCAGCCCCGGCCAGTCTCAGCTGATGTGCCTGGCTGGCGGTCAACCCGCCACAGTGTGCCACCACCAGCGACAGCTGCTGATTGCGGCAGGCCTGAGCCAGATGCAGAAACAGGCGAAAACGATGCCCCTGTAGCGTGCCCAGCGAGGCATACACCACCGGCTGGCGCAGCGCTGGCCAGGGAGCGGCGAGCGCGCCGCTAGCGACCTGGGTCCGCAGCGGGCCCACGCTGTGATAGCAGGCTGGCAGTTGCTGACGTGGAAAATCAAAAGCGGGCACCAGCTGACTGATTTGCGCCAGCGGCGACAGACACTGATGTAAGCCATGGCGTTCGGGCAGGCCGAAGATGCGCGCATGACGAGCAATTACAGCGCCATGACGACGCATGATGCGGTCGTAGATGTCGCTGCTGGCCTGATAGCGCTGCAGCGCTTTCTCATCCTGAGCAAAGCGAAAGGGCATTACCGCCAGCGGAATGGCCGCTTCACGATTGACCGGCAGCGCGCAGGCCACCGACACGAACGGCAGCCGTAACGCCTCTGCCACCAGACCGCCAGCCGCTTCCATTTGGTCGGCAATCACACCATCGACCTGCAGCCGTTTCAGCACCGCGGGCAGTTCACGGCACAGCATATCGGTGGTGCTGGCCAGATCGTGAATCACGCGAAACAGCGACAGCCCGCCCGGTGCGGCCAGCCGCCTGAGTTCGCTGGAGAGCGATCCGGCAGGATGCGTGCGCTCGCCGACGGCCACAAAGGCAATACGCTCGTCGCTCAGCAAGGTGCGTGCATCGCTTTGCTGAATAAAGGTGATGCGGTGTCCGCGCGCCAGCAGCGTTTGCGCCAGCGCCTGCAATGCGTGAAAGTGGCTGTAGAGCGGTGGCGCAATAACGGCAAAATGCCCCATAGGTATGACCGGCTTCAGTTAAACATCGCCAGCTGTTGATTAAACAGGGCGTGCATATATTGGCGGGTGGCGACACCGCGATGGCAGGCACAGGCAAGGTGTGCATCGGCACTGCTTAAATGGTCGCGCAGACGACGTTCAGCCCCTTCCGGACCCAGCATCTGCACCAGAGTGGATTTGCCCTGATCCTGATGACAGTCCTTGCCGGTGTGTTTAGAGCCATCTGCCAGGTCGTCCAGTAACTGGAATGCCTGACCTAAATCCTGCGCAAAATAGCTTAAACGCTGACGCACCTGCACTGACGCATCGGCCGCAATCGCCGCCATCTGCAGCGTGGCGCGAAACAGGACGCTGGTTTTCAGTTCGTTGGTCAGGGTGATGGCTTCCGGACTGCGGCTGTGTGCGCCGTCATGCAGATCCTGGAACTGACCCTGAACCAGTCCCTGCAGGCCCACGGCAGAGGAGAGCTCGGCAATGGCTTCGGCTTTGTGCGTTGCCGGCAGACCCGGCGCGAGTGCAATCACCTCAAAGGCGCGGCTGAGTAGCGCGACCGCTGCCAGGATCGCCACGTTTTCCCCATATTCACAGTGGATTGCCGGGCGCCCACGTCGCATCCGGGCGTTATCCATTGATGGAATGTCGTCAAGGATCAGTGAGGCGGCGTGCACCATTTCGACTGCACAGGCAAGATCAAGGATGCCCTGCTGCGCCACGTCACAGCCCATATCGCGTGCTGCCAGCAGCAGCAAGAGCGGACGAATACGTTTGCCCGGTGCCAGCGTGCCGGCACGCATGGCAGCCCGAACGCGATCGGCCTGCTGCCCGGCAGGCAATAAATGTTCAAGATGAGCCTGCAATGCGTGATGCAACTGAAGGAGATCGCTTTCCTGGCTTGCTGTGGTATCGACATGGGCGGTCATAGCGGCTTTCCATGGTTAGTTAAATTCTTGTGCTTTTTCAATTAACCGTAGACCCGGTAAGGGGAGTGCGCCAGCGAGCGAAGCGACTTTAACGCACCGTCACGCTTTTTTTATTTATTGAATAATCTGAGAAGTAATTCCTATGACCCTCAGGCCAGTTTTCGCTGCGGTGGCTGCTATGATGACGGGCAATCAGAGGAGACAGCTATGACGACGCAAAAAGTGGCGGTAATCGGTGCGGGTGTGATCGGTCTTGCCGTGGCGTGGGCGCTGGCAAGGCAGGGCGCGCAGGTGACCCTCTTTGACCGGCAACACATGGGCGCGGGCACCAGCAGCACCACATTTGCCTGGGTGAACTCGAACGGCAAACAGCCTGCCAGCTATCACCGCCTCAATGCGCTGGCGATGGAGGAGCATATCCGGCTGCAGCTGACGCAGACCAATGGCGTGCGCTGGCTGGAACCTTGTGGCACCTGGGAGTGGGCCGGCGCGGGTGAAGCCGAACAGCAACTGCAGCAGCGTGCCACCGCCTTGCAGGCCGCTGGCTATGCGGCACGGCAAAGGACGCTGGCCGAGCTGCAGCAGGAAATTCCTGAACTGCGCGCGTCTGCGGTGCACGGCAGCATCTGGCATTTTCCAACGGAATCGGTGCTCTATCCGGCGCTGTATCTGGCACGGCTGTGGTCAGAGGCGCAGGCGCACGGCGCGGTACTGCATCAGCATCAGGCGATTCAGCACATCAGTGAAAATGCGGAAGGCGTGACGGTGCAGCTGGAGCAGGGTGAGCAGTGGCAGGGTGATCGTCTGGTGCTGGCGACCGGACGCTGGGCCAATCAGCTGCTGCATACGCTTGGTCTGGAACTGGCGCTGATTGACACCAGCAAGCCTGATGCAGTGGCCTGCAGCTTTCTGGCGCGCACCGCACCGCAGCCGTTATCGCTTGGCACCAACCTGATTTCTCCGCAGCTGAACGTGCGGCCGGACGGCGGCGGGCGGTTACTGTTACAGGCGCTGGATCTCGATCATCTGGCCGATCCGGGCGCGCCGCCGTCGACTCATGGTGCCATTGCCGATCAGTTTCGTGAGCGCTACCGTGCGCTGTTTGCCACGGCTGGTGCGTTGCAGATCGAGCAGATTGTCGTCGGGCAGCGGGCGCGTCCGGCTGATGGCTTGCCGGCACTGGGCTTTGTCACCCCGCATCAGCGCGTGTATGTCGCGGTGACGCACAGTGGCATCACGCTGTCACCGTTGATTGGCCGGCTGGTGGCGCAAGAACTGAGCGGCGACAGTCCCAGCGACCTGCTGAAAGAGTTCCGGCCACAACGGCTGATCGGCAAAACCGCCAGCGCATTTGCACCGATTCGGCGAAACTTTCCTGCGGCACAGTGAGCGAAGCGATGGTGCAGACCACAGGGTAGCGGGTTGATTAATTTTTAACCTGAATTAAGGCGTAGGCTGATCGCGATCAAAAAAACATCAGCCGGGCTGCTCAACCATGGAAGGCGAAACATAAGCCAAATGGAGGTGAGTATGCGTACCACCCTGATGACGCTGCCGCAGATGGCGCATTACCTTGATATCCCCTGTACCACGCTGGCGCGTGCTATGTGTAATCGTGGCACGCTGGAAAAATTGCCGCTGCCGGCGGCGGTTGATGACAGCCTGCCGCTCTCCTCTCGCTGCTGGTCACGCGAAGAGGTCAGGCAGTTTCGCCATCGGCTCCAGCGCCGCCGCCATCAGCGCTAAGCGAATCCAGCCGGTCGTCCTGACCGGCTGAATATCAGGCAGCGACACCATTCGGCCGTGCAGCGACATGACCGGCCCACAGGCTGGCAACCCACTTCACACCTTTCGCGGTAAACCGTGCCTGCGAAAAAGCATGCTGGTTTTCACCCATTCCGCTGCGCAGCGCAAAATAGCCAGCTTGCAGATGGTGCTGCTGTGGCGTCAGCGCACCTTTGTCACGGTACATAATGTTGCGCTCAAGCAGAAACTGCCGAAACTCCGGCTCTTTCACCTTGAGCATTTTGCACAGCTGGCGGAAACCCAGCGACTCATGCACATCCACAAATCGATCAAAGAATTCTGCCTTTGGGGCCGTCAGCGCCAGTTGCTGTTCCGCCGCACGGCGTTGCTCAAACTGTTCTGCCCAGGCACGTGCCGCTTCCGCCGGATTGGTGAAGTCGGGCAGATGGGTGAATTTTTCCCGCTCCTGCCAGCGGTCCAGCAGTTCGGCGGTAAAGCCAGGGGAAAGACGAGCAACCGCCAGCAGCGAGTCACGTTTATTCAGCTGAAACTCCTGACGTGTCTCACCTTCATGCTCGTAATGATTCACCGTGACAGGCTGGGAAAGGCGCTGCGCGGTTTCCAGGCTTTTAATCAGGCGCTTCACTTCGCCATGCGTGATGCCGGTTATTCTGGCAATTTCACGGCTGCTCATCAGCAGAGTTGCGTTGAGAGCAGCAAGACTTTCCGTTGAGATCATCATCAGTATCACCTCTTACAAACGTGGAACAGTCCATCAGACTGCTGGATAAGTATACAATATACTGTTTGCATATCCAGTATTATTTTTAGCCGTTACTTTAAGAAATGCCTCTCTGCGAGATATCGCACAAAGCGCAACTGCGCCGGACCCCGCTCTGCACCCGATACCGATACGCTTGCCTATTCGACTATTACTACCAGGCTTAAGCGATTCAGGTTAAATAAAGACAACCTTTCGTTACGCTTATTTATGAGGAGCTGATTATGAAAGCGTTAACTTATCATGGCCCACATCGGGTGCGCGTTGAAACTGTTCCTGACCCGATTTTAGAGCAGCCGGACGACATTATTTTACGCGTCACCGCGACGGCAATTTGCGGCTCCGACTTACATCTTTATCGCGGAAAAATTCCCGGTACCGATCACGGTGATATATTTGGTCACGAATTTATGGGTGAAGTGGTCGAAGCGGGGAGTGAGGTTACCAATGTGAAAATTGGCGATCGCGTTGTGGTGCCCTTTGTTATTGCCTGTGGCGACTGTTTCTTTTGTCATCTGCATCAGTATGCGGCCTGTGAAAATACCAATAGCGGGCGCGGTGCTATTTTAAACAAGAAAAATATTACCCCGCCTGCAGCGTTATTTGGCTATAGCAAACTGTACGGTGGCGTGCCGGGCGGCCAGGCGGAATATGTACGGGTGCCAAAAGCCAATGTCGGGCCGTTTAAAGTGCCGCTGGCGCTACCGGATGAGAAAGTGCTGTTTCTCTCCGATATCCTGCCCACCGCCTGGCAGGCAGTGCAAAATGCCGGACTTGATAAAGGCTCCAGCGTCGCCATTTTTGGCGCTGGCCCGGTCGGGTTACTGAGCGCCGCCTGCGCGCGCCTGGCAGGCGCGGAAGAGATCTTTATGATTGACCACAACGCTTATCGACTGGAATTTGCCCGCCAGCGCTATGGGGTTACGCCGATCAATTTTGATGAAATCGACGATCCTGCTGGCTGGATCATTGATCATACCCAAGGCCACCGGGGCGTTGATGCGGTAATCGATGCGGTAGGTTTTGAAGCCAAGGGCAGCCTGACGGAAACGGTGATGAGTAATCTGAAGCTGGAGGGCAGCAGCGGGAAGGCGCTGCGGCAGTGTATTGCGGCAGTGCGCCGTGGCGGTGTGGTCAGCGTGCCGGGCGTGTATGCCGGCTTTATCCACGGCTTCCTGTTTGGCGATGCATTCGATAAAGGACTGACGTTTAAAATGGGCCAGACGCATGTGCAGGCCTATTTACCGCGCCTGCTGTCGCTGATTGAGCAAGGGCTGCTGACGCCGGAAGAGATTGTGACGCACCATATGCCGCTGGAAGAGGCCGCGCGCGGCTATGAAATCTTTGAAAAACGCAAAGAGGATTGCCGCAAAGTGATTCTGGTGCCCGGTATGGCCAGTACCACGCCGGCGGCCTGAGTGCTGACAGGCTGCCTGACGGCAGCCTGCTTCAGTGGCTTAACGCACGATATCTTCATCGCGATCGTTGAGCTCGGGTAGTGCAATTTGCCGTGAGGGCGCGTTATCCAGCCGATCGCCATAATCAGCACTGACATCGGGCAGGCTGGTAAACTGGCCATCGACGAACAAAAAGCTCAGGTGTTTTTCCACCTCCGCCAGTAATTCGTCCACTTCCTGCTCCGTTTCTCCCCCGGCATCTTTACCGTCCAGCTGCCAGCGATAACGATCGCCCACTCTTTCCGCACCGCCAATATCAACGATGTGGCCATCGATATTTTCCACCAGTAAACGCTGACGGGAAAAATAGAGTAAATAGGGCATCCGATCGCGATTGTTTTCTGACATAACATAACTCCTTCATGACGTTACCACGGTTAGCGCAGAAAATAATAGCGAAACGCAAATACTGCCCAATATACCGCGTTCAGACCTAAATAAGCCCAGCACCCCCAATAAGCCACAGGCTCGCGACGGGTGCGCAGTTTAGGTAAGAAAGCCAGTAAATAACCGGCTGCAGCAATAAGCGAAACGAAATAAAGTAGTTTCATGCGCTCTCCTGAATTTATTATCGTCTGATAAGCATAGACAGGATAAATAAGGTTGGGGATAGCGCAGGACATTCTTATCGGTGGCGATGGCAAAGATAACGGACGTCAGCCAATCAGCGCTTTAGCTTTAGCGCGAATCTCACTCAGTTCCTCGGCGGTCACATGGCTTTTTTTCACCACTTTTCTGGCGCGCCAGTCGATGGAGGTGACCTGATCGGCCAGCGCCACACTATCACGGCTACCGGTAAGGGAAACTTCAAAAGGATAGCCTTTGACCTGGGTGGTACACGGGACGCACAACAACATGCCGACCTTGTTGTTATAGGCAAAGGGACTCAGCACAACCGCAGGACGATGGCCGCCCTGTTCATGGCCGAGGGTGGGATCAAAATCCAGCCAGATGAGATCGCCTGCATCGGGAACAAAACGTGACACCATCAGATTCTTTCCTTGCCCACTGAAGGTCCAAAATCAATTTTATCATGAACGTTATCGTCGGTGATTTCGTCCAGCAGAGCGTCCAGTGAATACACCTTTTCCCTGAGCGGCACAAGGATCAGTTTGCCATCTTCAACGCTGAGTTCCAGTTTATCGTCCACGCTGAGCGACGCGGATTGCATCACGCTGGACGGAATGCGAATCGAGGGACTGTTGCCCCATTTCTTTAAGGTGACGGTCGTCATAACAGGCCTCCGAAGAATGTGTATACATTGTATAGCCGTGATGATGTTGATACAACGTATAAACACCTTCAGCCTGACATGTTAAGAAAGCGGCAGGATTCAGCGCGCCGTTAACTGTTGCAGCGCCGCTGCGCTGGCGGCATCATCCGGCACATACACCAGCAGGCGGTCGCCGTTGCGTGACGCCGACCACCAGTTGTTCTGGCGCAGCGTCATTTCGCCCACTTCGGCACGGTAAAAGCGTTTCACGCGGTTTTCTACCTTGCCCAGTTCGTAGCGCTGCCAGGTGCGCGCGAACTCATCGGAACTGTTCAGCAATCGCGCCAGGAAGCTCTCCCAGTGCGGATCGCCCAGATGCTCGCCCATCTGACCGCGAAACATCGCCACCATCTGTGGCATTACTTCGTCCCAGTCGGTCATCACGTTGCGCCAGCCGGCATGGTTGAACGCCAGCCAGATACAGTTGCGATCTTCCGGCGCGATCTGGGCTAAATCGACGCCCATCAGTGCACACCACGCCTGGTTATAGCCGAGGATATCGAAGCGCGGCGTTTCGATGATCGCCGGCAGCTGAATGGCATCCAGCATTTGCTGATTATGTCCGGCGAGTTTGCAGCAGGCAGCGGCGACGCGCGTCGATGGCAGGGTGTGTCCGGCCAGCGAGAAAAGATGCTGCGTCTCAACATCATTGCATTGCAGGGCGCTGGCGATGGCCGTCAGCGTTTTGGTGGAGGCTTTGATATCGCGCCCCTGTTCCAGCCAGGTGTACCAGGTGACGCCGACATCCGCCAGCTGCGCTACCTCTTCACGGCGTAAACCCGGCGTGCGGCGCTGACGCATGCGCGGTAAACCGAGGCGGTTAGGATCCAGGCTCTCACGGCGCGTACGTAAAAAGGTACCGAGTAATTTACGGTTGTTCAGCTCAGCGGGGGTAAGGGTTTGCGCGGTGCTCATCAGCAGCTCTCCAGACGAGACGGGTAGAATTTATACCATGATAATCAAGAACTGGTACCCGTTTAATGGTTAGGTGATGCTATGCCGTAGTGAAACTAAAAACAAGGTTAACGCTATGCAGACATCGCAACTTCAACGTGCAGGACTGGTGGTCCTGCTGGCCGGGCAGCTATTGCCGATGATCGACTTTTCCATAGTCAACGTCGCGCTGGATGCGATGGCGCAATCGCTGCGTGCCTCGCCGATCGCGCTGGCGCTGATCGTGGCGGTGTACGGTATCGCTTTTGCTATTTGTCTGGCGATGGGCGGACGCCTGGGTGATAACTTTGGCCGCCGTCGCGTGTTTCTGGCTGGCGTCTGGATCTTTGGCATTGCGTCATTATTGTGCGGCATCGCTAACAGCGTCGGCATGCTGATGTTTGCGCGCGCGCTGCAGGGCGTCGGTGCCGCTTTTATGGTGCCGCAGATTCTCGCCACGCTGCACGTTACGCTGCAGGGCAGGGCGCATGCGCGGGCGATTGGCCTGTACGGCGGTATCGGCGGGCTGGCTTTTATTGTTGGCCAGGTGCTGGGCGGTTTTTTGATCAAAGCCGATATTGGCGGCTACGGCTGGCGCAGCGTGTTTCTCATCAACCTGCCGATCTGCCTGTTCGTCCTGCTGACCGCGCGCCGCTTCGTACCGGAAACGCATAACCTCAAGCGGGTGCCGGTGGATGTGAGCGGTACGCTGCTGCTGGCTGGCGCGATCGGCTGTCTGATGCTGGCACTCGCGCTGGGGCCGCTGCTGCACTGGTCGTGGCCGTGCCTGTTACTGCTGGCGCTGTTTCCGTTGTTTCTGCATTGGCTGCGCCACAGCGCGCTGCGACTGGAAGCCGCTGGCGGATCGCCGCTGCTGCCGCCCTCGCTGCTGCGTCTTTCCAGCGTGCGTTTTGGTCTGACGCTGGCGGTGCTGTTCTTCTCCTGCTGGAGCGGCTTTATGTTCGCGGTGGCGCTGACGCTGCAATCCGGCATCGGCATGACCGCTTTCCAGTCCGGCAATGCGTTTATTGCCCTGGGTGCGGCCTATTTTATCGGCTCAATGCGTACTACCCGCATGGTTGAGCGCTATGGTAAACGTGCCACGTTACTGTCTGGCTGTGCGATTCAGATGGTCGGGCTGGTGGCGCTGATCGCGACGCTGCAGCTGAAGTGGCCGCAGGTGGGCATTGCTACGTTGATTCCGGCTACCGCGCTGATTGGCTTTGGCCAGTCGTTTATTGTCAGCACCTTCTACCGGATTGGCATGAGCGGGGTGCCGCATCATCAGGCCGGCGCAGGCAGTGCGGTGCTGTCTACCGTGCAGCAATCGGCGCTGGGACTGGGACCGATGCTGCTCGGCGGCGTGTTCACCCAGATCAATCAGCATGGTAATCATCTGGCAGCCATCAGCGGTACGCTGGCGGTGGAGTTGCTGATGATGGCACTGCTGGTGGTGCTGACCAGCGTCAACCGCCGGACGTTCCAGCCGGCGACGGCTGAAGGCTGACGCCGGAGGGAAAAAGTCAGCCCGTCTGGTCACCGTAGACCGTGACCCTGCAAGGTAATAACAGGTTTTTGGGCCGGGTGCGCATTGATGCGCCCCGGCACCTGAAAACCGCGCCGCGCTTACTTTTCCGCCAGGCGTAAACCACTTTCGGCATCGAACAGATGAATTTTTTGCGGATTGAAACCGATGCGCAGCGTCGCGCCACTGCTGGCCGCATGCCGTCCGGCCATCTGCATATGCAGCGCATGACCGTGCCAGTCAAGGTGCAGCAGGGTTGATTCCCCGGTAATCTCCACCACGTTTACCCTCGCAGGCGCGCCGTCCTGCACTTCGCACAGATCGTGCGGGCGCACCCCCAGCGTCACGGCAGCGCCTTCACGTTCCTGTGCCACCGCCTGCCACTGCGCGGGCAGCGGCTGCCACCAGTCCTGACACTGCACGCCCGTCACGCCATCGTGCGTCAGCAATTGTGCCGGTAACAGGTTCATGGGCGGCGAACCAATAAAACGCGCCACAAAGGTATCTGCCGGACGATCGTAGATCGCCAGCGGTGCGCCCTGTTGCACGATGCGTCCCTCTTTCATCACCACAATCTGGTCGGCCAGCGTCATCGCTTCTACCTGATCGTGCGTGACATACACCATGGTGGTTTTGAAACGCTGATGCAGTGACTTGATCTCGGCGCGCAGCTCCATACGCAGCTGGGCATCAAGGTTAGAGAGCGGTTCGTCAAACAGAAACACCTGCGGATTACGCACCATGGCGCGGCCCATCGCCACGCGCTGACGCTGCCCACCCGAGAGCGCGCGCGGGTAGCGCTGCAGCAGCTTATCAATGCCAAGAATCGCGGCGATGCGCGCGATTTTCTGCTGCTGCTCATCGCGACGTACCTTTTTTACCTGCATGTGAAACGCCAGGTTTTCGGCCACCGTCAGATGCGGATAGAGCGCATAACTCTGAAACACCATCGCAATGTCGCGATCGGCGGGATCGCGATCGTTAATCTGCACCTTATCCATCAGAATCGCGCCGTCGGAAAGGCTCTCCAGTCCGGCGAGCAGGCGCAGCAGCGTCGACTTGCCGCAGCCGGACGGGCCGACCAGCACGGTAAAGCTGCCGTCGGGAATGGTCAGGTCGAGCGGATGCAGCACCGACTGTTTACCGTAGCGCTTGGCCACTTTAACGAGTTCAACACCGGCCATAATTTAAAACTCCTGTGCGCATAGTTGCAGTTGTTGCCAGTCGGGATAACGACGTGGCTGCGTGCTGATTGCCAGTGAGGCCACCGCAATGCCCCATTGCAGCGCGGTGGCAAGCTCCTGCTGATGCAGCAGCGCGGTAAGAAAACCAGCGTTAAAGCTGTCGCCGGCACCGATGGTGTCGACCACCGCGACCGCGCGACCAGGCTGTTGCAGGCTGCGCTGACGCTGCCAGCAGCCCGCGCCCTGCGCACCGCATTTCACCACGCAGCCGCCGCGCCCGCTGAGCCGTTGCGCCAGCTGGTGCGCACCGGTGTGCAGATCATCTGCGCCACTCAGCCCGAGCGTTTCGACTTCATTGAGCAGCAGCCAGTCGCACTGCGGCAGCCAGCGGGCGATCTGCGCGCGTACCTCATCGCTCCAGCCCTGTGGCGGCCAGCCGGTATCGACGGCAGTGATAAACCCGCGCTGCTGCAGTTCGGCCAGCAACTGCGGGTAGTCGTCATACAGTTGCAGGCAGAGAAACGTGCCGCACAACAGCACGATATCGCTGCTGCTGGCTTGCGCCGGGAGCTGGCTCAGCACGTCCTGCGCGCTGAGCCGCACAATGTGACCGAGATTGCTGAGGAACGATCGCTCGTGATCGGAGTGCGTAACGCCAACGGTGAGCGAGGTTTCGCAGGGGTAGCGTGTCCAGTGCGCCGCGCTGTGCGGAAAATGGCTCGCCAGCCATGCGCTGAGGCCGTCATCGCCCTGATTAGCGACGGCGCGATGGCGCACCTGCATCGCTTCCAGCGCCAGTGCGCAGTTGCCCGCCGAACCGCCCGGACGCAGCTCACTGTGCTGCAGCATCACTTCGGTGCCGCGCTGCGGCCAGCTGTCCAGCGTACCCATGATGACATCGACATTGATATTGCCCACCACGTAGAGCGTGGCGCGGGCTTCCTTATTGCTCATCATCCTTTGCTCCCGCCACTGGCAAGGCCGCTGACCAGCGTTTTTTGCAGCCAGATAGCGATAAAGAGAGGAGGAACCGACGCCAGAATACCGACGGCGGCAATCAGCCCATCGTCAGTGGCGCGGCCTGCGGTAAAGCCGGCAATGGTGACCGGCAGGGTTTGTGCGGCGATGTTACTGGTGAACAGCAGGGCGTAGAAAAATTCATCCCACGCCAGCAGCCAGCCAAACAGCGCCGCCGCGCCCAGCACCGGTTTCGCCAGCGGCAGCGTAATGCGCAGCAGCACCTGCCAGACGCGCAGACCATCAAGACGCGCGGCCTGTTCGATATCCTGCGGCAGGGCATCAAACTGGTTTTTCAGCATCCAGGTGAGAAACGGCAGAATCAGCGAGCAGTACACGATGATCAAACCGGGTCGGGTGTTGAGCAGATCGAACTGCTGCAGCAGAAAGTAGAGCGGCAGCACAAACGCCACCGGCGGCACCATATAGATGGCCAGAGACGCGAACAGCCAGCCGTCACGGCCGCGATAGCGCGAGAAGCTGAACGCCGCCGGGATCGCCAGCAGCAGGCATACCAGTGTTGCGCCGGTTGCCACCAGCAGGCTATTACCCAGCGCATGTAGAAACAGCGCGCCGGGCTGGCCGGGTTCCAGCGAGATCAGCCTGCCGTAGCGGCTGAAATCCCACTGGCGCGGCAGCCACTCCAGCGGCACGCGTGTCAGATCGCTGGTGGCGCTGACGCTCATCAGAAACAGCCAGCCCATCGGTGCCACGACGGAGAGCGCCACCAGCAGCGCCGCCGCGTATTTAGCGCAGGTACGCAGTTTAACCTTCATAGGCACTTCCCCGACGGCGCTGCCGCCACAGTAATAGCATGTAAAGGGTGATCAGCACCGCGCACAGCAGCGTCATTAACATGGCATAAGCCGCACCGCTGCCGGCGCGCAGGTAGCTGAATGATTCCTGATAGACGTAAAAGCTCAGCGTTTTGGTGCTGTCGACCGGACCGCCGCGCGTCATCACATAGATGATGTCGAAGATCTTAAAGGCGTCGATGGTGCGTAACACCAGCGCCACGCTGAGCGATCCGACAATCGCCGGAAAGGTGATGGCACGAAAACGCCGCCATGCCGATGCGCCATCCAGCCGTGCCGCTTCGTAAAGATCCTCCGGCACCGACTGCAGCGCCGCCAGCACCAGCAGCGTCACCAGCGGATAGTTTTTCCAGATGTCGGCAAACATTACTGCGTTGAGCGCGGAAGCCGGCGACCCCAGCCAGCTGCGGTAGCCATCAATGATACCGAGCTGCGTCAGCAGGGCGTTGATACTGCCGTAGTCCGGATTGAAATTGAGGCGCCACATCATGGCGTTCACAATGGTTGGCAGCGCCCACGGCAGAATCACCAGCACGCGCAGCACGTTACGTCCGGCGAATTTCTGGTTGAGCAGCAGCGCAACCAGCACGCCGATGACGCCTTCAATCGCTACCGACACCACGGTGAAGTAGAGCGTGCGCCACAGCGAGGTTTGAAAATCCGCATCGGTAATGGCGTAGAGATAGTTCTCCAGGCCAATCCATTGCGGCGCTTCCCCGCCGCTGCCAATCAGCGCGGCGTCGGTAAAACTCAGCCAGATAGTGCGCAGCAGCGGCCAGGCGGTGAGCAACAGCATCACCAGTAGCATGGGTGCCAGCAGCACCCACGCCTGCCGTTGTTCGCGTTGACGCAAACTCAGCATACTGACCCCTTAACGCAGACGCGCCGCACTTTTGTCTACCGCCTGCATGGCTGCTTCCGGTGTCGCGCTGCCGACCAGAACCTGTTGCAGCTGCTGCTGCAGGGTGTTGGAGAGACGTGAATAATCAGCGGTTTCCGGACGCGACAGCATGACATTCAGCGATTTGTCGGCAGCAGCGATCAGGCTCTCCTGATTCTTACTGACCGCGGGATCCTGGTAGGAGCTTTTCCAGATCGGCAGACTGAGCGTGGCGTATTTATTCTGTACCGGCTGCGAAGTCATGTAACTGATGTACTGCCACGCCTGATCCGGATGGCTGCTGCCTTTGGCAATGCCCAGACCCATCGAACCGTTGACCGCGCCGAAACGATTGGGCGCATCGCCGGGTGCGGGCATGATGCCAACCTGGCCGGCGACTTTACTCTGCTTGGCATCGTTGGCCATGTTGTACATGTAGGTCCAGTTGAGAGCGAAAGCCGCATCGCCGTTGGAAAAGGCTTTGCGCACGTCCTCTTCCAGATATTCGCGCGAAGCCGGGTTGGTCAGACCCTCATCGAGCGAGCTTTTCATCAGCTTCACCGCCTGCAGCGAGGCTGGCGTAGAGAAATCGAGCTTACCGTTGTTATAGAATTTGCCGCCGAAGCCGGAGACCAGCGTGGTGTAGTCACACACCAGCGCTTCCGCCTGTGACCAGCTCCATACCAGCGGATATTTAACGATATTTTTCTGCTTAATGATGCGCGCATCATCCATCACCTGCTGCCAGGTTTGCGGCAGATCTTTGATGCCGGCTTTTTCCAGCATCGCTTTGTTGTAGTAGAGATATTTGGTGTCGAGGATCCACGGCATGCCCAGTGTTTTGCCTTTGAACACCACAGTGTTCATTGCGCCGGGGAAGATTTTCTCTTTTTCATCTGCGCTGATGCGACTGCTGACATCCTGCAACAGGTCGAACTTGCTGAATTCCGCCGGCCAGATGGCATCAAACAGCACCACATCGTAACCGTTGCCGCCCGCGCCGCGTGCCGCGACGATCTTATCGTGCAGCGCTTCGTAAGGAACAAACTCGAGATTGACCTGCACGTCCGGGTGCGCTGTCTGAAACGCCTGAGTCATGGCGCGGATATCATTTTCACTGTAGGCCGCCTGCGTCATAAACAGGGCGTTGAGCGTAGTGGTAGCCGCTGCCGCGCTGCCCGCGCAGGCGAACAGTACGGCGGCAAAACAACCTTTCATCTGATTTTTCATTGCGTTCTCGCCTTCATGCAGTAGAGGGTGTTTAATTAAATCAATTTGATTGATTTAATATCGCGCACAGATTGCCAGCGCGCAGTGGCTGACAGCAGTGAGCTAAAGCAAGGGACGTGCCAGGGCAGAAAACAACGCTGCCATCCGACACTACTTTGCACAGATTTTTGCCGCTGTCAGGTAAACAGGTTGTAAAATGTGTTGCCGATCATAGATATTGAGGCGGCGGTCCGCAGCGGTGGTTAAAAGAGGGAAGCGAGCAGGATGAAAACGTCGGGAACCAATCTGGAACATGCGCGCGCGCACAATCGCCGGGTGATTATCGAAGCGATACGCCTGCACGGTGAGCTGACCCGTGCCGAGCTGGCGCGACTGACCGCGTTAACGCCGCAAACCGTCTCGAATATTGTCGCTGAACTGGAGCAGGCGGAACTGCTCACCAGCCGTCAGCCGCGTAAGCAGGGCCGCGGTCAGCCGGCGATTCCGGTCACCCTGAATCCTGCCAGTGCGTTTTCCATCGGCATCCATCTCGACCATCAGACGCTACTGATTGTGCTGGTGGACCTGACCGGTGAAATCCATTTTCGCCGCCTTATTATGGTGCAAAAACCGCAGCCGGATGCCACATTAGCGCGCATTGCTGGGGTGCTGGCGGAGATCAAACAGCAGACCGGGCCGCGCTGGCAAAAAGTGCTGGGTATTGGCGTAGTGATGCCGGGGCCGTTTGGTGTGGAGGGTATCTCGTCAATGGGGCCGACCACGCTGCACGGCTGGGAGGATGTCGATATCGCGGCGCGTCTCGCTGAGATGAGCGGACTGCCGGTCACGCTGGAGAATGATGCCACCGTCGCGGCGATTGGCGAACGCTTTCACGGTGTGGCGCGTCATCTTAATTCCTTTATTTATCTGTATATTGGCACGGGCCTGGGCGCGGGCATCATCATGGATGGCCATGTGTACAGCGGCCATGCGCACAACGCCGGTGAAGTGGGGCACGTGGTGGTTGAACCCGGTGGACGTGAGTGTTACTGCGGCAATCACGGCTGCCTGGAGCGTTATGTTTCGCTGCAGGCCGCTTACGAATTCTGCGGGCTGGACCCAATGAGCGCGCTGCCGGAAGATTTACTGCAGGTTGATCCGGCGCTGTTTGATCGCTGGATCGATACTGTGCTCACGCCGCTGCGCCAGGGTATTAATATGCTGGAGTGTATCTTTGATGCCGAGAGCGTGATTATCGGCGGCATGATGCCTGCGGTGTTGCTGGATAAAATTATCCAGCGCCTGCCGCCGCTCTACCAATCGGTGCGCGGCCGCTATCTGACCGGCACGCGACTCAAGACCGGCATGACCGGCAGCGACACCGCCGCCCTGGGCGCAGCGGCTCTGCCAATTTTTGATGAGTTTAATCCGCAGTTCCAGGTGCTGATGAAGTGAAAAACGCGGCCAGCGTTTTACCGCATCACCCAGTGTCCGGCGCTCACTTCCTGATAATGCCGTGTTTCCGGCACAAATCCATTGGCACGCACCGGGCTCTTCAGCTCGCTGACGTCCATGTACCGTTTTAAATGGCGGCGCGCCGGATCGGGCACCGGCACCGACGCGAGCAGTTTTTGTGTGTAAGGGTGCTGCGGATTCTCAAAAATAGCCGCGCGCGGTCCAATCTCAACAATCTCTCCCAGCAGCATCACCGCCACACGATGGCTGATGCGCTCCACTACTGCCATATCATGCGAGATAAACAGATACGACAGATTCAGGCTGTGTTGCAGATCGAGCAGCAGATTGATGATCTGCGCTTTCACGGTGACATCAAGGGCGGACACCGACTCGTCGGCAATGATCATTTTCGGATCGAGCATCAGCGCACGGGCAATGCAGATGCGCTGACGCTGGCCGCCGGAAAATTCGTGCGGATAGCGTTTCAGCATAGTTGCGGGCAGGCCAACGCGCGTCATCAGTTCGGCCGCTTTGCTCTGTGCAGCGGCCTTACTGCCCAGCCGATGCTGTAAAAAAGGTTCGGTGAGGGCTTCAAGGACTGACATGCGCGGGTTAAGGCTGGCAAACGGATCCTGAAAAATCATCTGCATGGCGCAGCGCAGCTTGCGCAGTTCTTGCCGGGAGAGGGTGAGCACGTCGCTGCCGTCAAAAGCAATCTGCCCGGAGTTCGGCTGCACCAGCCGCGTTAGCGAGCGGCCGGTGGTGGATTTGCCACAGCCGGATTCGCCGACCAGCGACAAGGTTTCACCCGGCAGCAGATCAAACGAGATATTCTCCACGGCGTGCACCGCACCGGTTTTACGGCTGAACAGCCCTTCGTGAATGCTGAAGCGCGTGCTGAGGTTCTTCACCGACAGCAGCGGCGTTTGCCCTTGTGGCGTCTGCCGCGCCTGCGCCACCGGCGCTTCGCCGTTGAGCGCAAACTTACGCGGTCCATCGATGCCGCTCATGGCACCCAGCTGCGGCACGGTCGCAATCAGAGTGCGGGTATACTCTGCCGCCGGGGCTGAAAAAATCGCGGCGGTGCTGCCGGTTTCCACCATCGCGCCCTGATACATCACCAGCGTGCGGTCGGCGACTTCTGCCACCACGCCCATATCGTGGGTGATGAACAGTACGGCGGTGCCTTCCTCCTCCTGCAGGGTCTTGATCAGGTCAAGGATTTGACCCTGAATCGTGACGTCGAGCGCCGTGGTCGGCTCGTCAGCAATTAGCAGTTTTGGACGCAGCGCCAGCGCCATGGCGATCATCACGCGCTGACGCATACCGCCGGAAAAGTGGTGCGGGTAATCGCTGAAGCGTTTGGCCGCGTTGGGAATACGCACTTTTTCCAGCAGCCGGATAGTCTCCTCGCGGGCGGCGCGTGCACTGATTTTGCGGTGCGCGATCAGCGCCTCAGCAATCTGGTGACCGATAGTGAACGACGGATTAAGACTGGTCATCGGCTCCTGGAATATCATCGCAATGGCATTGCCACGGATATCGCGCATTGCACGCTCGCTCAGCGTGAGCAAGTCCACGCCGTTCAGCAGCACTTTGCCGCTGATACGTGCGTGACGACTATTCAGCAGGTGCATGATCGCCATCGAGGTTACGCTTTTGCCTGAGCCCGACTCACCCACAATCGCCAGCGTTTCGCCGGCACCGAGGGTAAAAGAGACGTTTTTCACCACCTCACGCCAGCGGTCATCACTGCGAAACGCGACGGTGAGATTTTCGATGCTCAGCACCGGCGGGTCAGCGCGATTCATTGTGCCGCCACAAAGCGCGCCGAGCGGGTGCTGACCGGCACAAAGGTAAAATCAGTATCGAACGGATAAGCCGGCTGCAGCTTGCGCTTGCGCACCAGCCGTTCAACATACTGATCGACCACACCTTCCGACAGCGCCATCAGGTTGGGATTGGCAATCGGCGCCAGCTCGGGCGACAGGTAACCGGATTTCACCACCACAATTTTTGCCTGGCGCGGATCGAGTCCAAGCAGGGCAAAATCCGCCAGGTTGTGATAAGGACGACGCCGATCGGCAACCACCACGGTAATGCCTGCAATCTTCAGCAGCGCCTGACGGGCAACCGAACGGGCATCATCACTCAGCAGCAACACGTCAAACTCGCCGCTGACTTTGCCGCCGGCAGGATCCAGCGTGGCACCGATAGTCAGGGAGAGCCGGGCCCCGACGCCCGCGGCGAAGGCCGCCTCCGTGGCCGGTTTATCGGTAATGCCGGCAACGATGACATCCTGCGCATTTTGCCGCAGCAGCTCGGCCAGTACATCGGCCCGATCGCCCACGCCGCCGCCGGTCGGGTTATCACCGGAGTCGGCGAGAATCACCGGTCCTCCAGGGCTGGAAATCGCCATGCGTACGCACTCTTCAGTACTGCCGGTCACGCAGCCAAACACAAATTGCTCACGCGCCTGCCAGTAAGCCAGCGCCAGTTTGGCCGCCTGCTCAGACAGCACATCGGCATCGGTACCGGTCATGATGGCTGCCGCCGTGGCGCGTGGCTCATCCGCCCAGACATAGCCAACCATCAGCGAAGCATCCCAGATATGTTCAAGTGCGTTAATCCCGGGCAGGCTGGCGTAAAGGCTTTTGGCCGGTTCATCTTCCGTGCTGGTGCGCTCGCCTGGCAGCACCACGGGGATCGGTGCCCACACCACACCCGGTCGGATGCCGCTTTGCAGGCTATTGACCAGCATTGAGACGGAGCGGCGCATGGTCTCTTCCACATCGATATGCGGTGCCGTGCGGTAGGTTGAAAACATATCGATCGCGTCGATGATGCGCTGCGAGACATTGCCGTGCAGATCGTAGCTGACGCTAATCGGACAATCGGGCCCGACCAGCTCGCGCGTCGCGCTAATCCAGTCGCCTTCCGCGTCTTCCATCCCTTCGACATAAACCGCGCCGTGCATCGCCAGGTAAACGCCATCCACGGGCAAATACGCCTCAAGCCGACGGAGAAACTCCTGTTTGAAGGCATCATAGGTCACACGTGCTACCGGCCCACCGGCAATGGCGCGGGCGTGAAAGGTCGGCAGAAATTCGGCCGCGTAATCCTGCAGAAAGGCGAAATAGGGATTGGACGTCATCGTTTCACCGCGCACGATGCGGAAGTCGTCGGCGTAATTGAGCACCGGATTCCAGGTACTGCATTCAGTATGAATTCCACCATAGGCAATGCGCATAACAGACTCCGCTAGTCGGGTAAGTGAACGATAAAACGGTAAGCCGCCACACTGGCTGCGGCGCGGGCCCAGCTCAACTGATCAATCGCCATGCTGGCGATGGGCGTCTTACCCATAATTGAAGGCAACACGTGACTATCTACCGCCTGCATCACCACGGTTCTGAGCAGGCCGTCGAATGCATCCGGCTGATGGGCGATGACAATCATCTCCGGATCGTTCATCTGAATGATATTGGCGATGGCGAGGCCAAGTGCGTCACCTGCCTGGTGCAGAATGGCGATCGCGGCGCTATTGCCTTTTACCGCCAGCGCTTCCAGTTCGGCAACGCTGGTGCAGGGCAGCTGTTTGTCACGCATGCTTTCACGCATCGCAGTGAGCGATGCCAGCGTATCAAGGCAGCCGCGTTTGCCGCAGCGGCACGGACGCCCGCCGGGCTCTACGGTACAGTGAGCAATTTCACCGGCCCCACCGTGCGCGCCGCGGTGCAGCTGCCCCTGAAAGAAGTGCGCGGAGCCAATGCCGTCGCCGTGGGAAATCAGGGTGAAATTCCGTGCCTTTTTCGCCACGCCGAAAATCTTTTCGCTGACCGCCAGAGCTTTGGCATCGTTTTCCAGTGACACCTCCAGACCGGTTTGCGCGTTAAGCAGTGCCGCCAGCGGGACGTTTTTCCAGCCCAGCAGGGCAGACTGAACGCACACCGCCTGGTTTTCATCCACAAAGCCGGAAAGCGTGACGCCCAGCCCGATAAGCTGGTCGGCGGAGATGCCTTTTTGTGCAAGCAGACCGGGGATGGCGGCGGCCAGCGCACCAGCCAGCAGCGCAGGATCGGGATTCAGCGGCATGTGGGTACTGGCCAGGATGCGACCGTGCATATCCGTCAGCACCAGATACACATCGTCACCGAGCAACGACGCACCGAGAAAATAGGCGCTGTCGGCACGCATTTTTAATAACACCGAAGGCCGACCCTGACCGTTACTTTCCGGAATGCTCTCCTCAAGCAGTCCTGCGCTAAGCATCTCTTTGATTAATGTGCTGATTGCGGCTTTACTCAGCTTCATTTTTTCCGCAATTGCCGTGCGGCTCATGCCATGCGAAGAAATTAATAAACGCAGAATTTGTTGCTGATGAGCATTAAGCATCCGGATTCTCACGGCACAGGCTGTATTTGGCCGACAATAATCAGCCATGAAAACAAATTCAAGCGTATTTAGTTTATTTTCTGAATGCAGATCGAATTATAAGTAAAATATATGAACTGACATCTTGGCTTTTGTTTGCAGAGTGTGCCTTATATAGCGTCGAGCCCGTTCTTCTGCTGCCGTTAACATGATCAAAGCGTATGGCAGGCGATGGCGTGCAATGACAGTCAGCTGCCTGCCGGGCAATGACTCTTCACTCTTTGTCACTGATTCACTGAGGCCTTCATGCAAAGCACACTCAAGCATTTCAGGATACTGACACTTGCCGCGGGTATTCTGGCGTC
Organism: Pantoea sp. Pa-EAmG; assembly: GCF_030024295.1. NCBI lineage: Bacteria > Pseudomonadati > Pseudomonadota > Gammaproteobacteria > Enterobacterales > Erwiniaceae > Pantoea > Pantoea sp. Pa-EAmG. The sequence continues at coordinate 428 of NZ_JASEWO010000010.1, read as the reverse complement.
GTTTTCCAGCGCATCGGTTTTGGCTGCTCAGCTGGTCATTATGCAAAACGAACCGCCGCGCAGCATGGACCCGGGCAATCAGACCGCGACCTTTACCGGCACGGTGCTGGACCCGATGTATGAAGGCCTGACGCGGCTCGGTGACGATGGCAAAATCATGCCGGCCCTGGCGCTCTCCTGGCATGCCGACGACAGCGGACTGCACTGGGAATTTACGCTGCGTCCCAACGTTAAATTCCACGATGGCACGCCATTTAATGCCGATGCGGTCGTTGAAAACTTTCAGCGTCATCTGGATACGAAGCGCGGTCTTGCCGGAAGTGGGAAAATTCGCACCTTTATTCAGGACGTGCAGAAAAAAGATGACTTACCCGTCACCTTTACACTGAAGAAACTTAATCCGGCGTTTTTACCTGTGCTGGCCTCCG
>NZ_JASEWO010000089.1:0-18395 GCF_030024295.1 Pantoea sp. Pa-EAmG | reverse complement strand
AAGGTGCAGTAATCACAGCGCGTACAAACCGTAGCAGCGCAATTTTATTGCGCAATCTGACACAGCAATCAGCCAATCCTCAGACATAAAAATGCCGGTGGGCGATGGCTCGCGCACCGGCATCGGTTCGATTGACTCAGCGATGGCCTATTACAGCGCCATATCCTGCTTCGCGGACTCTTCGCGCGGTTTGGCCTGCGTAGGTGCCGACTGCTGATCGTCCATGTTAATCACTGGCGGTTTGGTCAGCTGCAGCACGGATGCGGTGTTATCCCATACCTGCTGGGTCAGCGCGGTGTTGCCGTTCAGCTTTTGGCCGAAGCTTGGCACGATAGCGCGGATCTTCTGCTGCCACTCCGGTGACGCGAACTGCTGCGGGAACAGCTTCTGCATCACGTTCAGGGTGATCGGTGCCGCGGTAGATGCACCCGGTGAAGCACCCAGCAGGGCCGCCACGGTTTTCTGCTGATCGGTCACGATTTCGGTACCCAGCTTCAGCACGCCGCCTTTCTCAGCATCTTTCTTGATGATCTGCACACGCTGGCCGGCCTGAATCAGTTTCCAGTCCTCTTTACGCGCGTTCGGGTAGTACTCTTTCAGCGCGGCAAAACGGTCGTCATCGTTCAGCATCACCTGACCAATCAGGTATTTCACCAGGTCAAAGTTATCGATGCCCACGTGCGTCATCGGCATGAAGTTGCTGGTGGTGGTGGCGCTCAGCAGATCGAACAGCGAACCGTTCTTCAGGTATTTGGTCGAGAACGTGGCAAACGGCCCAAACAGCACCACTTTTTTACCGTCGAGGTTACGGGCATCGATGTGCGGTACCGACATTGGCGGTGCGCCTACGGAAGCCTGACCATATACTTTCTGCAGGTGACGGCTGGTGATTTCCGGGTTTTCGGTCATCAGGAACGAACCGCCCACCGGGAAACCGCCGTAGTTATCGGCTTCAGGAATACCGGTTTTTTGCAGCAGCTTGATCGCCGCACCACCCGCGCCGATGAATACGTATTTCGCATCCACTTCACGGTTTGCGCCGCTCTTCACATCTTTGATGGTGACGTGCCAGGAGTTGTCGCTGTTGCGTTTGAAATCGGTGACTTCGGAGGAGGTTTCCAGCTTAAAGTTCTGATCTTTCTGCAGGCTGCCGATCAGCTGACGGGTAATTTCACCGTAGTTCACATCGGTACCCACCGGCGTCCAGGTGGCGGCCACTTTCTGATTCGGATCGCGACCTTCCATTACCAGCGGTGCCCACTGCTCGATCTGCTTGTGATCGGTAGAGAACTTCATGCCCTGGAACAGGGTCGTTTTCTGCAGCGCCGCATAGCGCTTGGTCAGATATTCGACATTTTTGTCGCCCCAGACAAAGCTCATGTGCGGGGTGGAGTTGATGAACGAACGCGGATCGTGCAGCACGCCACGCTGTACCTGGCTGGTCAGGAACTGGCGGGTAATCATGAACGATTCATTGATTTCCAGCGCCTTGCTCACATCGATGGAACCGTCTGCACGCTCTGGCGTGTAGTTCAGCTCCATGTTGGCAGAGTGGCCAGTACCGGCGTTATTCCAGCCGTTGGAGGATTCCAGCGCGACGCCGTCGAGACGCTCAACCATCAGTTGTTTCCAGCCCGGTTGCAGCTCCTGCAGCCAGGTACCGAGCGAGGCGCTCATGATACCGCCGCCAATCAGCAGCACGTCGGTTTTTTCTGGTGCGTTCTCAGCGTGAACCGCTGAAGAGACAAGCAGTGCCGTCAGCGAAAGCGCGGACACAAGTTTTTTGGTCTGAGTCATGCCAGTCCTGTTTATTCTTTGCAGATGAACGTTAAAAATTCGGTTGGCAAATTAAAAGATTGTTACGAAAAGATTAACTTGTTTTTAGTTAATTAACTATTGATGGCAATTAATTAACTTTCATAAAAGCGGGATGGCGAAATAAACGGCAGGAATACAGCAGAAATGCGGGAAAAAGCAACAATATATCCGCTAACGGAGCGCGGTTATTATTTATAACGACGGGCACGACTTAGGTCAAATTAAATCCGCTGCCGCGATGACAAATCATGCACTATCACTGCACGGAGCGTGTTGATGATCTGACGCCGAATGGGTTTACCCTAAGGTCTCTGATGACTTGTTTAACTTTCGCGTGGACATGAGCATGGCGGGCAAAACCCTGTATGAAAAGCTGATCGAACAGCATGTGGTACGTCACCTGGACGATGACGGGCACGTGCTGCTCTATATCGACCGGTCAATCCTCAATGAATACACCAGCCCGCAGGCGTTTAGCGGTCTGCGCGATCGGTCGCGGCGCGTGCGCCATCCGGCCACCATTCTACTCAACGTCGACCACGTGAACCCGACGCGGCCAGTGCGCGATGCGGCGATGACCGACGCTGGCGGTCAGCTGCAGGTCGATTACTTCCGCAAAAATGCGGAGCACTTTGGCATTGAGCTGTTTGACGTGCTCGATCCGCGACAGGGCATTGAACATGTGGTGGCGCACGAGCAGGGGCTGGTGATGCCAGGCATGGTGATTGCCGCCGGCGACAGCCATACCACCACTTACGGGGCGTTTGGCGCGCTGGGGTTTGGCATCGGCACCTCGGAAATCGAGCACCTGCTGGCGACACAGACATTGATTTATCGCACGCTGAAAACCATGCGCGTTGAAGTTACCGGCGAGCTGCCGTTTGGCTGCGCCGCCAAAGACATCGTGCTGGCGTTGATCGAACAGATTGGCGCATCCGGCGCTACGGGATATGCGATTGAGTTTACCGGCAGCGCGATCGATGCGCTGAGCATGGAAGGGCGTATGACGCTGTGTAACATGGCAGTGGAAGCCGGTGCGCGCGGGGCGATTATCGCGCCGGATGACAAGGTCTACGCTTACATTGCCGGCAAACCGCAAATGCCGGTGGGCGAACTGTGGCAGCAGGCGCTGGCCGAGTGGCGCACGTTGCGCAGCGATGATGAGGCGGTATTTGACCGGCAACTGACCATTGATTGCAGCGATCTGGAACCGAAAGTCACCTGGGGCATCAGCCCGGATCAGGCCTGCGCCATCAGCGGCCACGTGCCTAATCCGGCTGACGAACCCGATCTGGTGAAACAGCAGGCGATGAAAAATGCACTGCACTACATGGGGCTGCAAGCCGGCACGCCGCTGGCCGACATTGCCATCACCCACGCGTTTATCGGCTCCTGCACCAACGGGCGCATTGAAGATTTGCGCGCTGCGGCAGCGGTGATTGGTACCCGCAAAATCGCGCCGCACGTGCGCGGCATCATCGTGCCGGGCTCAACCCAGGTGCGGCAGCAGGCGGAGGCGGAAGGACTGGCGGCCATCTTTATCGACGCTGGCTTCGAGTGGCGTCAGTCGGGCTGTTCGATGTGTCTGGCGATGAACGAAGATGTGCTGGCACCGGGCGATCGCTGCGCATCGGGCACCAATCGTAACTTTGCCGGCCGTCAGGGCGCGGGCGCGCGTACTCACTTAATGAGTCCGGCGATGGTCGCCGCCGCTGCGCTGGCGGGCCATCTGGTTGATGTTCGTCACTATCTGCAATCCGGGGTTTAATATGCAAGCTTTCACTACCATCACCGGCAAGCTGGCACCGCTGCCGGCTGCTAACATCGATACCGATGTGATTATGCCCAAGCAGTTTCTCAAAGGCATTGACCGGCAGGGGCTGGACCGCGGCGTGTTCTTTGACCTGCGCTTTCTGGCCGACGGTGCACCAAACCCTGATTTCATCCTCAATCAGCCGGGCTGGCAGAACGCGACGTTTTTGCTGGTCGGCGCCAATTTTGGCTGCGGCTCCAGCCGCGAACATGCGGTGTGGGGGCTGAATCAGCTGGGCATTCGCGCGATTATCGGCACCAGCTTCGCCGGCATTTTTGACGACAACTGCCAGCGTAACGGCGTGCTGACGCTGAGCCTGAGCGAGGCGGATTATCAGCGTCTGAGCGCGGTGGCCGCCGATGCGCAGCGCAACACCATCAGCGTGTCGCTGGAGCAGCAAACCATTCAGTTCGCGGATGAAGTGATTCACTTTACGGTCAGTGCCCTGAAGCGCGAAATGCTGATCGGTGGCGGCAGCGCGGTGGACTGGACGCTGCAATATGAAGCGGATATCAGCCAGTTTGAAGCGCAGCACTTTGCGCAGCGTCCGTGGCTACAGCGCACCAGGGAGCAACCATGAGTAAGATTATCGACCGCGGCCCGTCGCCGTTTATCGCCGGTTTTACCCTGCAGGATGTGACGCTGGATAATGGCGTTACGCTACGCGTGGCCAGCGGCGGCAAGGGCATGCCCTTGCTGATGCTGCACGGCCATCCGCAAAATCATCTGGCCTGGCGTAAAATCGCACCGCAGCTGGCGCAGCAATATCAGGTGATCCTGCCGGATTTGCGCGGCTACGGTGACAGCGACAAGCCCGCCAGTGACGCTGAACATCTGCCGTATGCCAAACGCAGCATGGCGCAGGATATCAGTCAGCTGATCGACGCGCTCGGCCTGCAGCGCGTGGCGTTTGTCGGCCACGATCGCGGCGGGCGCGTCGGGCACCGGCTGGCGCTCGATCACCCGGAGAAAGTCAGCTGCTGCGTGTTTGTCGATATCGCACCGACTGCCACCATGTACGCGCTGACCGATCAGGCGTTCGCCACGCGCTATTTCTGGTGGTTCTTCCTGATTCAGCCACACCCGCTGCCGGAGACCATGATTGGTCACGATCCGGCGTTCTTTTTGCGTAAACACATTGATGGCCAGCTGAAAACGCCGGGTGCGACCGAAGCGGCGGTGTTTGAAGATTATCTGCGCTGCTATCGGGATCCGGCGATGATCCACGCGGTATGTGAAGATTATCGCGCCGCCGCCAGCATCGATTTGCAACACGATGCCGCTGACAGCGACCAGCGCATTGCCTGCCCGCTGTTACTGCTGTGGGGCGAAAAGGGCACGGTCGGTCAGCTGTATGATGTGGTGCACACCTGGCAGGACAAGGCGTTGCAGGTGCAGGGCGAGGCGTTACCGTGCGGCCATTCGCCGCAGGAAGAGGTGCCAGAGCGGTTTCTGCACTCGCTTCAGCGCTTTCTGGGATCTGTGTTATAACCACGTGGCGTTCACTCACCATGTGCTGTTATGAAAATACTGCTTGCCGGAAAAAGTTATCAGAAGCCGTTACAGGGTTGGCCGTCGATTGAAGACCTGTACGTGTTTATCAGCGTGGCGCGGCATGACGGTTTCGGCCGCGCGGCGATTGAGCTGGGTCAGTCACCGTCTTACATCAGTAAACGCATCGCCATTCTGGAAAAACAGCTGGAGACGCGGCTGTTTTTCCGCACTAACCGCGTGATGCGCCTGACGCCGGAAGGTGAAAAAGCGCTGGAGGGCGCGCTGCAGGTAGTGCAGGAAATGGATGGCTTTCTCAATAATTTCCGTCAGTGGCGCGGCGAGCTGACTGGGGAAATTACCGTCGGCTGCTCATTTGGTTTCGGTCAGGACTATTTATCGGATGCGGTTTCGGCATTTATTCACCAGCATCCGTCGCTGAATATTAAACTGATGCTAAGCGATCGGGCATTCGACCTGCTACAGAGCGGCACGGATGTGGAAATCTGCGTTGGCGACGATCTCAATCCTTCCTATATTGCCCGCCGGCTGATTGCTAACCGGCGTATTTTATGTGCCGCGCCGGCGTATTTATCCCGCGCCGGTATGCCAGCCTCGCTGGATGCGTTAATTCATCACAGCTGTCTGATCATTAATGAACGCGATAATTCATTTGGTAACTGGGCATTGACCAATGGCGAGCAGCAGGTGTTGTGTCGCCTGAACAGCCATTACTCTTCCAATAGCGGCAAGGTGATTCTGCATTGGGCGTTGCAGGGGCATGGTATTGCGCTGCGTTCAGCGTGGGATGTGGCGCCGTATCTGGCCACGGGCGAGCTGGTGGCAGTATTACCGCAGTGGTATCAGGAAGCCAATATCTGGGCGGTGTATACGCAACGCGCCGCAGAATCGCAGCGTATTAAAGTTTTTCTCGATTTTCTCGCCGCCTATTTTAATGAAAAAAGCCTGCCGGAAATGAAGGGCAGGCCATAAACAGAAAAACGTGTTAATCCGAGCATCAGCCGTAAGCCACCTTGTCATTAATGTGATACAGCGTGGCGGTGGCCGCCATCACGTGCTGGCCGTCGTGGCCCGGCTCATGTGATTCAACGTCGGTGATGTGATAACCGACGGCTCCGGCCGCCTGGGCTTTTTTCACAATGGCGTCTGTTAACTCTTCCATTGACGTGGCCCAGCTTACTGAGGTGACACCTGCCGGATGGATTGAAGATAATTCGCGGTGCGTCAAATCGGCGCGAATTAAAACCGGTTTAACATTTTGCGGCGTAAAAATGGAAATCACATCGTTAATTAACGCTTTCATGGTCTTACTCCTCAAAAATAACAACAGAGCCGGAAGTGAATTAACCGATCCTGAGATCGTTGTTTATTGGTTTATACATTCCGGCAAAGCGCACGGTGAATCATCATGCCGGTAGGGTTAATAAACACCTGATGAGGTTATGCGTTTTAGCTTTAATTGCTAATCAGATGTTAAGAAAAGTTCCGCCACAACTCCGGTAATGTTTCGCTAATATTTTTTCATCTGCTTACATTTGCCATTAAAAAAAGTCGGTGCGTCATGTGCGGGCAAATCCGGCCATCCGTGGCCCTGCGGCTTAAAACTCGCGCTGGCCGCCCAGTTCGATCACCCGATTGGGCGGAATATGAAATTGTTCATGGGCGCGCAGCGCGTTGCGCTGGCAGAAGTGAAAAATCCCGCCGCGCACCCGCGCCAGACCGCGGCGTTTTTTCATCACCAGCGTATCGTGTGCGGTAAAAAATGACGCTTCATTCACCGTGCAGCCAAAACCTTCCAGTCCGCACAGATGCAGAATCTCGGCCATCGACGGCACTTCACGCCAGCCGTAAGCGGCAGTGACCTGCCAGAACGACGGCGACAATTGCGTAATGCTGATGCGCTGCTGGTTATAGACGCGCGGCGTGTCAGTGGTGCGGATATGCAACAGCACCACGCGGCGATGCAGCACGCGGTTATGCTTGAGGTTGTGCAACAGTGCCTGGGGAATTTCAAACTCCTTGCGTGCGAGGAAAATGGCGGTACCTTCGACGCGGTTCGGCGGATTGCTCTCCAGCGATTTCACCAGCGCCAGCAAACCGTCCTGATCGTTATTTAAACGGCGAATCAGGCGGTTACGCTCGCTGCTCCAGATCAGCATCAATCCCATCATGGTCAGCGCCAGCAGCACCGGTACCCAGCCGCCAGACAGCAGTTTCATCAGGTTGGCGATGAACAGCGGCACGTCAACCACCAGCATACACAGCAGGAACAACAGCGCCAGCGGCAGCGGCCAGCGCCAGTTACGCAGCGCCACCACGCCCGCCAGACAGGCCGTGATCACCATGGTGCCGGTCACCACGATGCCGTACGCCGAGGACAACGCCGACGACTGACGGAAAGCCAGCACAATCAGCATCACGGCGGTGAACAGCAGCCAGTTCACCACCGGAATGTAAATCTGCCCGGACTCGGTATGCGAGGTAAAAATGATGCGCATCGGCGGTAAAAAGCCCTGGCGAATGGCCTGATGCGTCAGGGTATAGACGCCGGAAATCACCGCCTGCGCCGCGATGACCGTGGCCAGCGTTGACAGCACAATCAGTGGAATCTGCGCCCAGCCGGGAGCCAGATTAAAGAACGGATTGTTCAGCGCCTGCGCATCGGCGATCACCAGCGCGCCCTGGCCGAAGTAATTCAGTATCAGCGCCGGCATGGCAATCACCAGCCAGGCGAGACGAATCGGCGCTTTGCCCAGGTGGCCCATGTCGGCATACAGCGCTTCCGCGCCGGTCACCGCCAGCACCACCATGCCCATCGCCGCGAGCGAGAGCGCCTTGTGGCTGAGCAGGAAGGTCAGCGCATAGGACGGACTGAGCGCGTGCAGCACTTCCGGGTTGAGCAGAATACCGCGTATGCCAAGTGCGCCGATGGCCACAAACCAGACAAACATCACCGGGCCAAACACCCGGCTGACCTTTTCCGTGCCGTGTTTCTGAATAATGAACAGCAGCGCGAGAATGGTGAGCGCCAGCGGCACCACATATTTTTCCAGCCCGGGCGAGACCACCTGAATCCCTTCGATGGCCGACAGCACCGAGATGGCTGGAGTGATCACGCCATCACCATAGAAAAATGCGCCGCCAATCAGACCGGCCAGCACGATGATATGACCGGCTTTGCGGCCAACGTTGCGGCGAGCCAGTGACATCAGGGTGAGAATACCGCCTTCGCCGTCGTGGTCGGCGCGCATCACGAAGCAGACATATTTCAACGTGACGATGAGCGTCAGCGCCCAGAAGATCAGCGACAGAAAGCCCATCACCGCCAGCGCCGACGGCGCGCCGTCCGGCAAAATCGACAGGCATTCTTTCAGTGTATACAGCGGGCTGGTACCGATATCACCAAACACGATGCCGGCGGCGGCCAGCATGCCAGCAGGCAGAGACTGTTTCTCTGATTGACTCATACATTTCCTGTTTTTTCAGGGAGAAAGGGCGAGCGCCATCAACCGCACTGGCGTGTCGCAATCACCCACTTTTATGCTGGCGAAGATAGCGTTTCAGCGGCGTAATCGGTAGGGGTTGGCGTTTTTTTGTACGCGATTTTTATACCAATCGACCAAATTTTTACGCCATTTTTACACCGCTGCGGCTTTTTCAACCTGAAGTGTAGACGATTCAGACAGCAGCAGAAGCGGACTGGCTGGCAGAAAATGGGATGGGGGAGCGCAGATAGCGAGATGATTAAAAATGCAGGAAATAGCGATGCTAAGACTTTGTACCAAAAATTATATCCGTATCCTCCGACCGCACAATATGTAGCGGCGCGATTTATCGCGCTAAGTTAAACCCTTCACAGTTGCCGGAATGCGCAATGAATTGCGCCGCTACGATCCGTGCGGCATTGTATTTCGGCACCACCATCCTGCACACATAGTAGCGGCGCGATTTATCGCGCGTTTTAAATGACCGCACCGCTGTAGGTAGCGCAATAAATTGCGCCGCTACGATGGGTGCGGTAATCCTGTTCCTGCCTGCATCAACAGGCAGGTAATCCTTACCAACCCTTAATAATATCGCCTTTATAAATCTCGTTGGCTTTATCCAGCACCGGCTGGGACTGGAACGCTTCTTTCAGCTTCTGCACGTTCGGGCTGTCTTTATTATCTTCGCGCGCCACAATCGCATTCACATATGGCGACGCTTTGCCTTCCATAAACATCCCGTCACGCGAGGCGGATAAATTGACCAGCGCGGCAAAGTTATTATTAATGATCGACAGATAAACCTGCGGATCGTCCAGCGTGCGCGCCAGCTGCGGCGTATCCACTTCCACAATCTTCAGCTTTTTCGGGTTGTCGGTAATATCCAGCGTGGTCGGCAGCAGACCGGCTTCGGGTTTCACCTTCAGCAGGCCCTGCGCCTGCAACAGCAGCAGGCTACGCCCCAGAGTGGTCGCTTCGTTAGACACGGTCACGGTAGCGCCATCCGGCAGATCCTGCAGTGATTTAATTTTGCGTGAATAACCGGCAATCGGAAACACAAAGGTATTGGTCACGACGGCAAATTTATACCCGCGCTCTTTGGACTGCATCTCCAGATAAGGCAGGCTCTGGAACGCATTGGCGTCCACATCTTTATTGAACAGCGCTTCGTTCGGCTGTACGTAATCGTTAAACGCCACTACATCGACATCGAGCTGATATTTATCGTGTGCCACCTGCTTCACGGTCTGCCACAGCGCCTCATCCGGTCCGGTATTGATCGCCACTTTGATTTTGTTGTCGTTGTGGTTGTCACAGGCGCTGAGCAGGGTGACAGAGGCCGCCAGCAGGGCGGTAAGCCATGTTTTTTTCATTGTTTGCAGGTTTCCTTATGTTTGCAGGAAACCGACTATAGTATACGTCCAGACGTCTGTACATCCGTGCGCGGTGCGATCGCCTGGTATTTATCCAGCGCGGCTGTGTAAGCGCTACGGCTGTGGATGTTGCAGACAGGCCAGATAGCGACGACCCGACTGCTGTACTGCCTCATCGGCACGCGCGAGAATTTCGCGGCCGGCAAACGCGCCGTACAGGCGCATAAACTTCACGCCCTGCAACCGCTGCAGCATGGCTGTCACCGTGGCGCCGGCCAGCGGTAGCATATTGGGATAGCTCCACATAAACGAAACCGCACTGGCACCGGGCGTTACCTGCAAAATATCGCCGCTCAGCAGCATGCCGCCGTCGTGTGCCCAGTGCAGCACCGTGCCGCCGGCAAAGTGGCCGCCCAGACGTAACAGCCGCACGCCCGGCAGCAGATCACAGCTGTCGCCGTGCCAGGGCTGCAGACGGGGCGATGCACGCATAATCCACTCGCTGTCGCTGGCGTGCAGATACACCGGCGCGTCGAAGGCGTCGGCCCAGTCCTGCATGGTGCTGTAATAGTGGGGATGGGAGATGGCGATGGCGTGCAGGCCGCCGAGCGCACGCAGCAGCGTGACGGTGGCGTCATCCAGATGGGCGATGCAATCCCACAGGATATTGCCGTGCGGCGTTTGCAGCACAATGGCGCGCTGGTTAATGGCAAAATCCGGTACGGTTTGCAGGCTGAGCAGCCCGGGCTCCAGCTGTTGCCACTGGTTTTGATGCGAGGCGCGCAGCGCAGACTGATCGATCCACTGCTGCCCGCCGGGCGGCACAAACTGGCGTTCATCCTGACAAATGCGACACTGCGTAAGGGCAGGTTGCTGCTGCTGATAAGACGTGCCGCAGGCGGTACAAATGGTGATCATGGCTTCTCCTCACAGTCCGGTGAGGATCAGTGTAGGCAAGGTGCGAGGTTAGCGCGCGGTGTCCTGCTGTGGCTGCAGCTGATAAATCCACGCCGTCCGCTGCTGGCCGTCGGACGTAGTGACCTCGACCGGCACCCGATCGTAGCCATCTTCAAACTCATCCAGCATCGGCCAGTGCAGCGCCAGCCGGTCCGAGATGAACAGATAACCCGGCACGCGCGCGCCGTGCTCATCCAGTACGATGCCGGGAAAATCGGCGGCCGCGCCCCAGCCGTTAGCATAGTAAGTGCCGGCGACCGTCCCTGCCAGCCACTCACCGCCGATGTTTTCCAGAATATGCGCATTGCACTGGCCCGGCTGCAGCGTGCCGTAAACGAAAAGCGTGTTCATTTTCCCTCGTAAAATCATGCAAAAGCGCTACTTTACCTGCCTGCTGCCGCCCTGTCATCCGCCAGGGAAAGGCCACACCGGCAGCGAAATTCTGCGTTACCGGTTGTGAGATGGCTCGTAATGTGAGGACGCGCGCGGCATAAAACGGTTAACGTAGCCGCAGATGTTTACCGCTGCTGCCAGCCAGCTTTCTCATTTTCGAGGTATCCGCGCTATGTTGAAGGGTTCCAGCCTCTGCCGGGGTGCAATCAGGGAGTATCCGCACTCCGCCCAGTTTGATGGCAAAAAGTTTCGCAATGTCCAGCCGCGTCAGTCGCTGAGCTTTGGCGACTACCGCAAAATGCTGTGGGATTTCCTGTTCAATAAACCGAAAGATACCCAGCCGCCGGCCGCGCTGCCGGTGCAGCCCATCACGGCCGCCGCGCTGGCACAGGCCGCGCCCAACAGCGTCTTTCGCCTCGGCCACTCTTCGCTGTTGCTGAAGATCAATGGCCAGTTCTGGCTGACCGATCCGGTGTTCGCCGAGCGCGCGTCGCCCTTTAAGCGACTGGGACCAAAGCGCTTTCAGCCAGCGCCAATTGCCGTGGCCGATCTGCCGCCGATCGAAGGCATTATTTTGTCGCACGACCATTACGATCATCTCGATTACCACACCATCATGCAGCTGAAAGATCGGGTGAAGCACTTTCTCACGCCGCTCGGCGTCGGCGATTTGCTGATTAAGTGGGGTGTTGCGCCGGAGAAAGTCATCCAGCTCGACTGGTGGCAGTCGCGGGATATCGGCGGCATCCATTTTGTCGCGACGCCGTCGCAGCACTTTTCCGGCCGTGGCCTGTTCGACAGCAACAAACGGTTGTGGTGTTCGTGGACGCTGATTTCTGACCAGTTCCGCCTGTTTTTTGGCGGTGACTCCGGTTACTTCGACGGTTTCAAAGCGATTGGCCGGAAATACGGCCCGTTTGATGCGGCGTTTCTGGAAAATGGCGCTTACGATAAGCGCTGGGCCGACATTCATATGCTGCCGCAGGACACGTTGCGCGCGTTTCAGGACCTCAACGCGCGCTGGCTGTTTCCGATTCACAACGCGGCTTTTGATTTAGCTTTTCACCGCTGGGACGATCCGTTTATCCAAATCGTCCAGGTGGCGGCGGAGCATCAGGTTGCACTGTGTCTGCCGATGCTGGGCGAGGGCATTGATCTGTTACAGCCGCAGCCCACCGCGGCCTGGTGGTAAAGCACGCAACCCGATGGCCGTTTGGCTATCGGGTTACGCAGGTCAGGCCGTGAGTTCGTCGTACAGGCTGCGCAGCCGGGTGCGCAGAAACAGAACCGCTTTATGTTTGCGCGACAGCAGCGCCTGCACGCTGTCGCCGCTTTCGGCGGCCAGATCCTGATAGCTGAAGCCGAGCAGCTCGGTCTTTTCAAATACCTCGCGCTGCGCAGCAGGCAGTTCCGCGAGCGCATCGTCCAGCTCTTCCCATAGCAGCGTTTTCAGATACTCATCCTCCGGCGTCTGCGCCACGCCAAACAGCGTTTCGGCAATTTCATCCTCGGGAAAGTCTTCGTCCCCGGCGGCGTTAAACAGCGAGAGCTCGCGTTTTTTTCGTGACCGATCGGTTATCTCGTTGCGCGCGGCGCGAAACAGCCAGGCGCTGACGTTCTCCACCGGCTGTTCCACCTGCAGCAGTTTCCAGCTGATCTCCTGCAGGATATCTTCGGCCTCATCGTGCCGCTCGCTGCGGCCGCGAATAAAGGCGCTGAGCTTAGTGCGGCAGGCGCCGAGGGCCGCCAGCAGCCGCGAATCCTGCGCCATGCCGTTTACTCTGCATCCGGGGATTTGGCGGGCGCATCGTCCGCGGGCGGGCGCGGATCGTCACGCTGGCTGCGGCGATCGTGCCAGTCACAGCGTCCGCCATGATGACCACGGCCGCCAAACCGCTCGCGCCGCTGCTGCATAAAGGCTTCGCGCTGCTCCGGCGTCATCTGCATCCAGCGTTCATGCATGCGGCGACGCGCTATGCCAAACATACCGGGATGGAAGCCCAGCCCGCCAAACAGGATGCGACACAGCACCAGCAGTCCCAGCGCCTGCCAGAAGCCGATACTTTTTACGCCGGTCAGTTCCGGCAGCAGCGCATTCCACAGCGACATCACCAGCAGGCCAAGGGCAGCAAACAGCACCACGCCGAGCAGCAGCGGTTTCGCCATGCGGTGATGACCAAAGCGGTGACCACGGGGATGCTGATGCCTGTCAAAATCTCTCATTGGGGTTCCTCATTACGGTAATAAACAGGGTTGGTGATGAGGTAGACGAATCAGCGATGAAAATATTGCTGAAAAAATGAAAAAAGTGCGCGCTGCCCGTCAGGCCGCTGGCTTGACTTCTTCCCTGCCTGCCAGTAGGTTGACCGATCTCTGTTGTTCTACCGGATTGCGTTATGACTGCCCGTTCCTCTAAAGCCCGCGAAATCATGGCCTGCACCCGCCAGTTGCTCACCGCCGGCGGCTATAAAAGCTTTAGCTATGCCGATATTGCCGCACAGGTGGATATCCGTAAGGCCAGCATTCACCACCATTTTCCCGGCAAAGCCGATTTGGTGAAAGCGGTGGTGGTGGAATATCGTGCTGAGGCGCAGGCGGGCATGCAGGCGATGGATGAACAGATCAACGATCCGCTGAACGAAGTGAAGGCCTACGTCGATTACTGGGCGCACTGCATTAAAGAGGGAACTTCGCCTTTCTGCATCTGCGCGATGCTGGCGGCGGAAATGCCCACGCTGCCGCCGGATGTCGCCACGGAAGTCAGCGGCCACTTCAGCGATCTCTCCGGCTGGTTAGCGCGCCAGCTGAGCAAAGGCGCCGCCAGCGGCGTTTTCCAGCTCAGCGACAGCGCTGAAAACGAAGCCAAAACGCTGATGGCCAGCGTGCACGGCGCGATGCTGGCGGCGCGGGCATTTAATAACGCCGGGATGTTTGAGCAGATCACTCATCCGCTGCTGCATAAGCTGATCAAAACCGCCTGACGACGAGCCTCAGTGCGCGCCAGCCTGGGCGGGTGTGGTTTGCTGACGCAACGAGGCTTCCATCCTGTCCACCAGCGTTAGCGCTTCCCGCAAATGCAGCAGGATAATTTCCCGGTCTTCCTGCATTTCCGCCAGCTCTTCCAGCATTTCGCACTGCTCCGTCAGCTGACGGATGCCGGTGACGCGCAGCGATCCGGTGATGCGATGAAACAGGCTGGCGGCAGTGGCGAGATCGCCGCTTTGTACCACGTCAATCGCCTGCGTCAGATCGGTGCGTGCTTCATTAATCACGATCTCGAGAAAATCCGCGATCGCGCCGGGGCTGTTGGGCATATATTTCTCGATTTCGGCAATATCCACCCAGTCAGAAAAATCATCACCGACCGACAGCGTGCTGGCGCTGTGAATCTGGCTCAGAATCGTGGTTAACTGCGCCAGCTTAACCGGTCGGAACACGCACTCGTTCATGCCCGCTTCGAGGCAGCGCTGGCGCTCGGACTGCTGCGCGTTGGCGGTGATACCGATGATGTAGGTGTGTTTATCTTCCCGGCGGATGTTGCGCGTCATGTCCAGACCGTTCATCACCGGCATATTGCAATCGGTAATGATCACATCCGGCTTCTGCTGCCGCCACTGCGCCAGGCCTTCTTCACCGTTGTTCGCTTCGCGGAAACTATGACCTAACAGCGTCAGCTGACGCGAAATCAGCAGGCGGTTGGCCGGATGATCGTCAATGATCAGCACATTCAGCGCGACCTGCGGCGCAGCGGGCAACGGTTCCGCGACCGGAGACGGCAGCGGGGTAGCGATATCACGCACGCTGACCGGCACGGCGACGTTGAGCACGGTGCCGACGCCGGGTTCGCTCTCCAGAGAAATGCTGCCGCCCATCAGGCGGGTGATCTCCTGGCAGATAAACAGGCCCAGCCCGGTGCCGGCGTTATCCGACAGGCCGGCCTGTTCGAACGGGCGGAACAGCGCATTTTGCGCTGCTTTATCGATGCCGCGTCCGGTATCGGCTACCTGAATCCGCAGCTCGGTATGACTTTCCAGCGGCGTCAGACCCACCGTCACCTTCACTTCACCCTGATCGGTGAACTTAACGGCGTTACCCACCAGGTTAGACAGCACCTGGCGTACGCGACTGGCATCGCAAAACAGATCGTCATCGCCGACCGGCAGCATCAGGTTCAGGTTGATGCCTTTTTGCCGCGCCAGGCCGTCGAAGGCACAGATCACCGGACGCACCAGCGCATGCAGGCTGACCCACTGCGGCTGCAGCGTCATGCGTCCCGACTCAATTTTCGCCATATCGAGAATGTCGCCAACGATATCCATCAGGCTGACCGCCGCTTCGTGCGCCACGCGAATCAGTTCGGTATCGGCGCGGCCTTCCTGCGTCTGCAGTTCCAGCAGGCCAATCACCGCACTGAGCGGCGTGCGAATTTCATGGCTCATGGTGGCGAGGAAGTCGCTTTTGCTCTGGCTGGCCAGCTCGGTGGCTTCGCGCGCCAGCGAAAGATCTTCCAGCAATTGCAGGTAGTCAGTGACGTCCTGCCAGCCGCAAATCAGCCCGCCGCTGCCGACTTCATCGCCGGTGTACGAGGTCATCCAGTGACGGATATGGCGCTTCTGCCGCCCGTCATCAATAACAAATTCCGCCTCTTCCGGAATGTCGCCGGGCTGGATGTTTTTGTCGATCTGCTGCCACACGTGATAGAGCGGATGGCGACAGTCATACAGCGAATAGCCCAGATGGGTTTGTTCTTCCGGGGTGAAAAACTGGGTAAACGCCGGATTGGTGTGCACAATCATCCCATCCAGCGAGGCGACATAAAACGGCCGCGGCGGACCATTGATCAGGCGATCGCGCAGCTGAATTTCCTGGCGCAGCAGCGCTTTGGTGCGGCGCGTCCGTTTGACCTGCCGCATCAGCAACACTGCCCAGACAAAGGTGACGGCGATGATGGTGGCTGCGCCCAGCGCGCCGACATAAAACTCTTTGCGGTACAGCTTCCAGGTGTCGAAATGCGCGGCGGGCGTGGCCTGCCAGTGGGTTAATACATCGGTCATCATGCCAGCCGGAATGGCGGCTAGCGCTTTGTTCATGATGTCCTGCAGTTCCGGCTCGCTGCGGCTGATGCCAAAGGCGATAGCCGCTTCCTGTGCCGGTTTCAGCTCGGTTAAACGCAGTTTGCCGGGATACAGACCTTCGGAGAGATAGCGTGCGCCCACCAGCGTATTAATGGTGGCGTCGGTTTGCCCATCCGCCACCCACTGCATCGCCAGGCTGGGATTGCCAACATAATCGACTGACACATCAGGATATTTTTTCAGGAACCAGTGGGAGGCATCCTGCTCGCGCACCAGCGCGGCGCGTTTTGGCGGCCCATCCTGAGCGGCCGTGTTGGTCACCAGCACTTCCGGCGTGAACATAAACGGTGTGGTCATCAGAAAGTCACGGCTGCGCTGCTGGCTCCAGATCAGCGGTGCGGCAATCGTGATATCGCCGCGTTTCATCCGCGCGGTCAGATCGCGACTGTCGCTGATCTCAACAAAGTTGAAGCTCAGTCCGGTGCGCATTTCAATCAGATTGAGCAACTCCGGCACGATGCCGGTGATTTCGCCCTGCGCGTTTTTAATAAAGAATGGTGCGACCAGGTCCGTGACCGCCATATTGATTTGGCTATGCGTCTGTAGCCAGGCCTGCTCGGTGGGCGTCAGTGCCAGCGGCGTGGTGACGAAGCGCGTGATGTTGGCGATATCCCAGCGTGCGGCGATGATCTCACCGGCCGCGTGGCGCTGCAGCGCGTCAAAGGCAATACGCATCGCCCGCGCCAGTACGTGTTCTTTGCTGTTGACCACAAAGCGATACGGCGAGCTGAGATCGGGCAGAATGTGATCGATGGTCAGCGTATTCAGATAGTTGCGTTCAATCAGGTAATAGGCTTCCACCGCCGGCACATCGGCATAAGGCAGGGTGCCCATCGCGACCTGCGGCAGCTGGCTGTAGGGAGAGGTTATCGCCGGGCCGGGTAAAAACTCCTGACCGGCCAGCGGGTTACTGCTGCTGCGTACCACCCGAACCGGGCTGGCTTTCAGCGCGGTTACGCTGATGGTGTCGTTAACATGCGCCGGCACCGCTTCACCGGCCGGCACAAATATCATATCCAGCTCTTCGCGCGCCAGCGCGGCAAAGGCTTCGGGCGCGGTGTCATAATGTTTGACGCGAAAACTGATACCCAGGCTGTGCAGCGCAGCGTAAGCCGCATCGGGAATGTAGCCAAACACTCTGCCCTCAGGATTGGTGCGCAGCATCGGTGGCCGATCCGGCCCATAGATGCCAATCACGCTGTCGCGCTTTTGCCCCAGCCAGTGCCAGTCGGCGTCATTGAGCATCGGCGCGGGCATCGCCGGCAAATCGTTGGGCTGATAGTTAAGCTGCTGCACCGCCGCGCGAAGTGGGGCGACAAGCAGCAGCGCGCAGCACAGCGCGCACAGGGAAAAAAGTCGCATCAGTTAATCTGGTTCCGGCGGGTGAAATCGAGTAAATCCTTTTGATTTTTCAGCGATAACTTTTCCATTAGTCTGGCTTTATAGGTACTGACCGTTTTATTGCTGAGCTTCATGCGGTTGGCAATTTTGACAATCTCGGTGCCTTCACCGAGGTAGCGCAGCACTTCATATTCGCGATGCGACAGCAGCAGCAATTTGTCGCTGTCCTGCACCAGTTGATCGCCCTCCGCCTGGTGACTCAGGCGCAGCGGGAAAAAACCATAGCCGGAAAGCACCGCGTCAACGGCTTGTGCCAGGTCGTTCAGATTGTTCTTTTTACTGATAAAACCATTGGCACCTGCTTTTTTACTCTTATAGGCGTAAAATTCCGCGTTTTTCCCGCTCATCACAATCACCGGAATTAATGAGCCCGCGGTGCGAAGATTCCTGACCGCTTCAATACCGCCAATGCCGGGCAGATCAATATCAATAATTGCCGCATCGGCACCATACTCTTTGATGCCCGCGTTGGGTTTGACGTCTCCGCTTTTGCCGCGCTTGCCGGAAC
>NZ_JASEWO010000319.1:0-2329 GCF_030024295.1 Pantoea sp. Pa-EAmG | reverse complement strand
ATCCAAACGCATAAAACCTCTTAATGGCGATCCCCTGCGCCTCTAAGTGTACGCTCTGACGGAAAAAGCGACAACTTTCAGCAAGCCCTGAATGGACCGGTATTGTATAACAGACCGCTGAAAAAATTAGCGCTTTCGTCACGACCGTTACTCTTCTGAAGAGCGATAGAGTTATTGACCATTCACAGTATGGCTTAGGTTGCCCTGGTTCAATCTGTACCGGCACGCCTGCGTTGTATAGCGATACTAACCCATATGCTCTCCGAGCACAGACGATATCTCACGGTCAGGGTTCATCCCGAAAACCGACTAATCCTGCCTGATTCTACCCCTTGATCGAAGACGCCTGACTCGGGTGATCGGACAGGCACCTGCTTCAGCCTCCTGTTTGATCTTCATCACAAGGTGATCCACGGTACCATCTTCTTCCCGCAGTGGATCGCCGGCGAAGGACAGCATCCCGAGAAAACCATCTGCTACCAGAATGAATTCATTGAGGATATGCACCGATTTCGTGATGAAGGCCCCGCCTACCCGTATGTGGTGATCCCCGAGTTTGCGACCGTCACCTACATGAAAAACGAAGGGCCTGACAATGATGCCGTGATCAATATGCCGCCCGGGCAGCTCCCGGCGGACTATTTTGACAACAAATGAGGCTTAACCTGAGCGGCAGACAGCAGCACGACTGTGGTCGGTTTAGGGATAAAAAACGGCAGAGTGACATCATCGCTCTGCCGTCGAATGTTACTGCTTAATTTTTCGGCGAGTATAGAGAGCCAGATCTGTGATATACATCACATTTTTGTCAAAGATGAAAAAGACTTCTTCGCGCCAGCAACTTCGCCTGGCGAACACGCCCTTTCGTTAACCATAACCTTTGGAGTATTCGCGCCCCGGACTCACAGCGGGCTCACAGCCGCCCTGCCCTGCCCTGCCTGTAAGAACGGGAACACTCGCGGGCTTTAGATCTCATTGAACGACACCACGTTCCCGGTTCGCAGATCCACCCGTGCAGAGACCGTCTCTTTAACCACGCCACCGAAGGCGTTGGTGCCGCGGAAAGTGGTCTCAACAGTGGCATGGGGATCGTCGGTCAGGATCAGGCGATACCGTGTCGAGAGGTGTTTGTAGGAGGAATCATCATGCATGTCGGCTTTGATCAGGGCCTCTAACGGCCGGTAAGCCCCGTTCCAGCCGCTGAAGTTAGCCTGAAACGTATCGAAGTTGATGCGTTTTGCAAGCATCTCCGGACTGGGCCGGTACTCGGTGAAACACCAGTCTGCCACTACGCCAAGCGGTGTCTCACCCTGATTGGTGTAACTGCTCTGGCTTATGCAGGCATAAAACGGTTGTGCAGAGGCTTCAGGTATCTGACGGTATGCCATATAGACCGCCACTATCTTGTGTCGCGTATCCGTACGCTCTTTACGGTACTCCGTAAGGGTTTTATCCGCATATTTAAAGGGTGGCGGTGAGGCTTCCGCCTTCTGCGGCTGAGCCTGTTTTTTTGCGACGGCCTGACCGGGCTCCGCCTGGAACAGAACAGCATTAATGACGCAGAGCGCCAGAAAACCGCCCAGATACACGGCGCTGACCTGCTTGCGACCGGACATTCTGACCAGCGAGGGCTTAATCAGACCGATAATAAAGGCCGCAAACAGAATAAATGCGATTAAAGAGAGTAAGGTGCTCATCATTGTCCTTTTGACGGGTTATATCCATTTAAAACAAGATCATATTATCATGAAAAGTGAACGCATGCGGACGCCTTTCAGGCCGTAATGGGCTCACAGGCCCGGATGCCGGAAGAGACGCGGGGTGGGTTCTCCGCCTCCCGCAGGCTCCTGTCTTCACGTCTTCTCGCGGAACACACGGCGGCCGGGCCCGGTTATCCCGGAATGTCCGGGCCTCTGCCACCTTTTCCCGGATGCAGTAAGTGCAGGATTGCAATATGATAGGTCATCCATTCTGAAGTGAATTTATTTCGGTGCCATCCACCGGCACCGGTTTTCTGAAAGGGAATTTTTTTAATGAAAGACAACAAGCACGTCAGCAAATTTGAAGCAAACCATCTCAATCCCGGTGAAACCGTTCTCCGCTGGGGAGAAGGCTATATCGGCAAAGTCATGGGTCAGGGCAAGGACAAGCAGCATAACGGCGTACTGATTGTCACGGGCCAGCGCGTGGCGTTCTATCGCAAAGGCTTTCTCGGTGAAGTGATTGAGACCATCCCGTTAAAATCCATTACGTCCATTGAACGCAAGTCTACGCTGGGTCACCGGGTCATCCGGATCCATACCTCCCATGACGACCTCGAATTTAAGAT
>NZ_JASEWO010000318.1:0-2330 GCF_030024295.1 Pantoea sp. Pa-EAmG | reverse complement strand
ACCACAGCATTGATGATATTGCGGTGATGCGTGGCTTCGGCAATATCGAGATTTACGCGCCATCCTGCCCGCTGGAGTGCCGCCAGATCATCGATTATGCCCTTGCGCATGTGGGGCCGGTTTACATCCGTCTGGATGGCAAGGACCTGCCTCAGCTGCACGATGAAAACTACCAGTTCCGTCCGGGCCAAATCGACGTGTTGCGTGAAGGCAACGACATCGTGCTGGTGGCGATGGGTTCCACCGTGCATGAGGCGGTGAGTGCGGCCGAGCAATTGCATGCACAGGGAATCAGCGCAGGTGTGATCGCCATTCCATCAATTCGTCCCTGCGATACCCAACGGCTGCAAGAGCTGTTAAAGCATTATCCGGCGGTGATCACCGTAGAGGAGCACAATGTTAACGGCGGCGTCGGCAGTCTGGTGGCCGAAGTGCTGGCTGAAGGCGGCTGCGGAATTCCGCTGTTACGTCTGGGCATCCCCGATGGTCAATACGCGATTGCTGGCGATCGTGCCTCCACGCGCGCGCATCATGGTATTGACGCCGCCAGCGTGGTGAAGAGTGCAGTGCGCATGTGTGCAGGAGCGTAAACATGGCGGGTCCATTAATACTGGCAATTGATGAAGGTACCACCAACGCGAAAGCCATAGCGGTGGACCGCGCAGGCAACGTGGTAGCGCGCGGCAGCCAGCCTCTGACGCTAGCCCATCCCCAGCCGGGATTGGCCGAGCAGGATCCATTGGCGATCTGGCAGGCGGTGAAACAGGCGATTGAAAGCTGTCTGGCGCAGTGCGGCGGGGCAGAGGTGGCCGCCGTCGCGATCAGCAACCAGCGCGAGTCGGTGCTGATCTGGCAGCGCCGCGACGGGCAACCGCTGACGCCGCTGGTGAGCTGGCAGGATCGTCGCTCGGAAGCCTTTTGTCGCGATTTACGCATGGCGGGCAAAGCGCCACGCATCACCGGCTTAACCGGTTTGGCGGTGGACCCGATGTTTCCGGCGGGCAAACTCACCGGGATGCTGGCGACGATTCCGGATGGACTGGCGCGTGCACAGGCCGGTGAACTCTGCATCGGCACGGTGGATAGCTGGCTCAGCTGGCAATTAAGCGGCGGCGAAAGTTTTGTCACCGATCACGCCAACGCCGCCCGCACCCAACTCTACAATTTGCACAGCGGTGACTGGGATGACGAACTACTAGCGCTGTTTCATATCCCGCGCGCGGCACTGCCGCACATTGTGCCCTCCGCCAGCGCCCAGGGTGTAGTCACGCTACAGGACATTGCCGGATTGAAGGCGGGCACGCCGATTCTGTCGCGCATTGGCGATTCTCATGCGGCATTGCAGGCGCAACGCAGTGCGGGCGAAGAGGTGGTGAAAGCCACTTACGGCACCGGTTCATCGCTGATGATGTCAATGGCCACCCCTTTGCTGACCGAGAACGGCCTCAGCACCACGGTGGCGTGGCACGATGGCACGCTGCGATTTGCCTTTGAAGGTAACATCACCCATACCGGTTCAGGCGCGGCCTGGCTGGGACGCATGCTGGGCATCAGCGATCCGCGTGAACTGACGGCGATGGCGCGGCGCAGCGAGCATAATCAGGGCATCTATTTCGTGCCTGCATTGTCAGGCCTGGGCGCGCCCTGGTGGGATTTGAAGGCGCGCGGCATGGTATGTGGCCTTACCGATGCCGCCACGCCAGAGGTGCTGGCGCGCGTGGCGCTGGAATCGATCACCTTCCAGATTGCCGATGTGTTCTTCGCTATGGAGCAGGCCAGTGGTGTGCAGTTACCCGCGCTCTGTGTGGATGGCTCGGCAACCGAAAACAGTTGGCTGATGCAGTTACAGGCAGACGTGTTGCAGCGGCCGCTGAAACGAGCCCCTACCGCTGAAGTCTCCGCCCTGGGTGCCGCGCTGCTGGCGGGGCGTTCATTAGGCTGGTGGCAGCAGGGCAGTGATATGCAGGCGTTGCAGGGGGGCAGCGTGATTGAGCCGCGCAGCGATCGCGCGGCTATCATGCAGGAGAATTATCGCGGCTGGCTGGAAGCGGTGGCGCGTTGTCGATATCAACCGCACGGCTAACCTCTGCAACTGACGCTCCTGCACCGGTTCGATGGCGCGTTGTTGCTATCAACCGCACGGCTAACCTCTACAACACCCGTAGCGTCGCAATTTATTGCGCTTATGACAGCGACTCAGCTGAGCAAAGATACGCAATAAATCGTGCCGCTACGGTATATAGGAGGTTCGATAATATCCCGTCTAAGATCGCTTACTGAAAGCGATTGGCCTTATCACGCGCCAGACGTTCCAAAGCGAAAATGACCTG
>NZ_JASEWO010000317.1:0-2363 GCF_030024295.1 Pantoea sp. Pa-EAmG | reverse complement strand
AGCAGGTTAATCAGCACAAAGCCCAGCGCGGAAATCATGACGACGGCCTGAAGCACCGCGATATCCTGGTTATTCACCGCCTGCTGCGTGAGCTGCCCAAGCCCGCTGCGGCCAAAAACGGTTTCTGTAATCAGCGCCCCGGCAATCAGTTCACCCAAAAGCAGCCCGGCAATATTCAGCACCGGCAGCAGGGCGTTGCCGGTGACGTGACGCCACAGCACGGCGGTTTCACTCAGCCCCTTTGCCCGCGCAACGGCGACAAACGGCTGCGCCGCCACCTGGTCGAGGCTACGCATCAGGATTTGCGCCAGCGGGGCGGAGATCGGAATGGCAACGGTCACGATCGGCAGGATCAGCCCCTGCAGGGGCGACGGGTTAATGACCGGGATCAGCCGCAGCTGGAAGGAGAAGAGTTGGATCAGGGCGATGCCGAGCCAGAAGGTGGGCAGCGAGATAAACAGCACCGGCAGCGACTGAAGGGTATTGCTCAGCCAGCGTAGCCCCGGCAGGCGGGAAGCAAAGGCCAGAGCAAACGCCAGCAGTACGGCGAGCAAAAAGGCGGGCAGGGCGAGGCTCAGGGTGTCCGGCAGGTTGCTGGCAATCAGCTCGCTGACCGGCACGCCCGCCTGCAGGGAAAAGCCAAAATCCCCGTGCAGCATCGCCAGCAGCGTGTGGGCATACTGTTGCCACAGCGGGCTGTCTGCGCCGTAGGCCACGCGCATCTCCTCGATTTGCGCCGGGCTTAAGCCCAGGTCCGGGTTCTGGAACTTAATCAGCACCGCGTCACCCGGCAGTACCTGAAGCAACACGAACGAGAGGGTGAAGGCGGCCCACAGGACCAGCAGCCCGTGCCCTGCGCGTTGAAGAAGTGCGTGGCTCATCGTCTGCTCCTCAGTGTTTTTCAATCCACGCGCCGTAGAACGACGGGCGGCCTACCGCTTCGAAACTTACGCCCTTCAGCCAGGGGGCCCCGGCAAAGACCTGCGGCTCTTCAAAGATCGGAATGACATAGGCGTTATCCAGCAGGTAGCGCTGGGCATCGCCGGTGAGCTGCAGGCGTTTTTGCGGATCGACTTCGGCAGAAATGTCCACCAGCAGCGCATTGAGTCTGTCGTCGCGGAAGTTTTTCACCTTGTCGCTGGAGCCACCCTTTTGCAGCAGGGCGTCGCGGTTCGCCGGGTAGAACATGCTTTTCACCACGTCCGGGTCGGCGCGGCCCACTTCGGAGACGGTCAGCGGGGTTTTCAGCGGGTCGAGGTTATCCAGCGTGCGGCTGCCTGCATCACCCGCCTTCACGCTCAGCGCCACGCCAACCTGACGCCACTGCTGGGCGACCAGCTGCAGCACCTCTTTGTTTTGCGGCTGCGGCAGGGACTCATAAACGGTGAGCGCCAGACGCTGGCCGTCTTTGGCGCGTATCCCGTCGGCGCCCGCTTTCCAACCTGCCTCGTCCAGCAGCGCGTTGGCTTTAGCGGGATCGACGGTGAGCTTGTCGCTGAGATCGACAAAGCCTGCGGCGGAATCGGCAATCACCGATTTTGCCTGCGGGTAGTTGGGCGAGAAGAGGGTATCGACCACCTGTTTTGCATTGGTGGCGTGCAGCAGCGCCTGGCGAACGCGAATGTCGGCGACCAGCGGATTATCCGGGCGGAAGCTGATGCTGTCGTTTACCCCGCGCGTGGGTGCTGCGTAGATTTTATAGCTCTGGTCGGTGGCCTGTTTTTCGTCATAGGCCTGAACCTGACGAATAAAATCGGCCTGCCCGGCCAGCAGCGCGCCGACGCGCACGCTGTCTTCCTGCGTGACGATAAACGTGATGCCGTCCAGGTTCGCAGGCCCCTGCTGCGCCAGGTTTTTCGGCCCCCACTGATAGTCCTTTCGCGCCTGTAGCGTCACTTCGCGGCCGAGCTTCTCGTCCTTCACCACAAACGGGCCGGAGCCGATGATGTGGCGGGCATCGCCCAGCTCTTCAAAATTGCGCTTGAGGGTGCTTAGCGATACCAGGCCTGAGCCAATGGTCGCGGTGCCCTGCAGGAAGCCGGGCGACGGCTTTTTGAAGAAGAACTTCACGGTCAGGGGGTCGATCACTTCGCTGCGATCGTAATTGTTGATCACCTCTGAAACCGGCAGGCGCTGCGCCTTGTTGCCCAGCCCGTAGGTATCGAAGTTTTTCGCCACGGCGCTGGCGTCAAGCGGCGTGCCGTCAGAGAAGGTGATGCCGGGGCGGATCTTAAAGGTGTATTCGGTTCTGTCGGCGTTCGTGGTCCAGCTTTCAGCCACCCAGGGTTCAACCTGCAGCGTTTTCGGGTTCTGCCAGGTCAGTTTGTCCGTGATTTGGTTCAAAATGCCGCCGTTGGGGTAGA
>NZ_JASEWO010000316.1:0-2381 GCF_030024295.1 Pantoea sp. Pa-EAmG | reverse complement strand
ACGCCCGCACTCGCCGGGAACGGTGGCTTAGAACGCGGGTTCGCACGACGACCTTCCAGTGAGTTGATCAGCGCGGTCTCTTCACCACAGATGTAACGTCCCGCGCCGGTGTGCACGATCAGTTCAAAATCGAAACCGGTACCGAGGATGTTTTTACCGAGGTATCCCGCTTCGGTGGCTTCGGCAATCGCACGGCGCAGATGCACGGCCGCTTCGATGTACTCGCCACGTAAGAAGATGTAGCCACGATAGGCTTTCAAGGCGAACGCACTGATCAGCATACCTTCCACCAACTGGTGCGGCATTTGCTCCATCAGCAGGCGGTCTTTATAGGTGCCCGGCTCCATTTCATCGGCGTTACACAGCAGGTAACGGATGTTCATGGATTCGTCTTTCGGCATCAGGCTCCACTTCAGGCCGGTATTAAAGCCTGCGCCACCGCGACCTTTTAGACCGGAGTCTTTCACTGCCGCAACGATTTCGTCCTGGCTCATGCCTTTCAGTGCTTTATCAGCGCCGACATAACCGTTTTTACTGCGATATTCATCAATCCACACCGGCTGCTTGTCGTCGCGCAGACGCCAGGTGAGTGGATGCGTTTCCGCAGTACGAATGATCTGTTTAATGGTCATTGATACTGCTCCAGCAGATTGGCGATGCCTTCCGGGGTCAGATGAACATGTGTATCTTCATCCACCATCATGGTTGGGCCTTTGTCACAGTTGCCCAGGCAGCAGGTTGGCAGCAGGGTAAAGCGGCCATCGGCTGTGGTCTGGCCCGGCTTGATATTCAGATTCTGCTCAAGCGCAGCCTGAATGCCCTGGAAACCGGTGATGTGGCACACCACGCTGTCGCAATAACGAATGACGTGACGGCCAACCGGCGTGCGGTAGATCTGGCTGTAAAACGTCGCCACACCTTCTACGTCACTGGCTGGAATGCCCAACACTTCAGCAATGGCATTGATGGCGCCATCTGGCACCCATCCACGCTGCTTCTGCACGATCTTCAACGCTTCAATTGAGGCGGCGCGTGCATCCTCGTAATGGTGTTTTTCGTGCTCAATAGCGTGGTGCTCGGTCTCGCTCAGCACAAAGACCTCATCAGGGTCGATAGTGTGAATGGCAATTTTTTGATCGTGCATAATTAGCGGTCCACGTCTGACATAACAAAATCGATACTACCGAGGTATACGATCAAGTCGGATACCAGGCTGCCGCGGATCACCGATGGGATCTGCTGCAGGTGCGGGAAGCTTGGCGTACGCACGCGGGTGCGGTAGCTCATGGTGCTGCCATCGCTGGTCAGGTAGTAGCTGTTGATCCCTTTAGTCGCTTCAATCATCTGGAAGGATTCGTTGGCCGGCATGACCGGGCCCCACGAAACTTGCAGGAAGTGCGTGATCAGGGTTTCGATGTGTTGCAGCGTGCGCTCTTTTGGTGGCGGCGTGGTCAGCGGGTGATCCGCTTTGAACGGGCCTTCCGGCATGTTTTTCAGGCACTGTTCCAGAATGCGCAGTGACTGCCACATCTCTTCCATTTTCAGTTGAACGCGGGTGTAGGCATCACTAATGCCTGCGCCAACCGGGATCTCAAAATCGAAGTTTTCATAGCCTGAATACGGACGCCATTTACGCACGTCAAAGTCGAGACCGGTGGCGCGTAAGCCAGCTCCAGTGGTGCCCCACGCCAGCGCTTCGTCCATGTTATAGGCTGCAACGCCCTGCGAACGGCCCATCAACACGGTATTGCGCAGTGCGGCTTTGTCATACTCTTTCAGACGCTTCGGCATCCAGTCGAGGAACTCACGCAGCAGACGCTCCCACCCTTTCGGCAGATCGTGTGCCACACCGCCGATGCGGAACCAGGCTGGGTGCATACGGAAACCGGTAATCGCTTCAACCACGTCATAAATTTTCTGACGGTCGGTGAAGGCGAAGAACACCGGTGTCATGGCGCCCACGTCCTGGATAAAGGTGGAGATGTACAGCAAGTGACTGTTGATACGGAACAGCTCTGACAGCATCACGCGGATCACGTTGACGCGATCCGGCACGGTGATGCCCGCTAATTTTTCCACCGCCAGCACGTAAGGCATCTCGTTCACGCAGCCGCCGAGATATTCGATACGGTCGGTGTACGGAATGTAGCTGTGCCAGGATTGGCGCTCGCCCATCTTCTCAGCACCACGATGGTGGTAGCCGACATCCGGCACGCAGTCGACGATCTCTTCGCCATCCAACTGCAGAATGATACGGAAGGCACCGTGCGCGGACGGGTGGTTAGGACCCAGGTTGAGGAACATGAAGTCCTCATTGGTGGTGCTACGCTTCATGCCCCAGTCTTCAGGCTTGAAGGTCAGCGCCTCCATCTCCAGATCTT